>JAAZIN010000041.1 GCA_012800855.1 Bacillota bacterium | reverse complement strand
TTTATCGAGGCCAACCTGGGCGCCGCGGCACGAGGCCGCTGCATCATCTTCTACAGCAAGCCGGAGCAGAAAGAGGAGCTGGCCGCCCTCTCCCCTGCCGAGTCGCTGCTGCTGGCGAGGGTGGAGCGCTACCAGCCGGAGGTCTGCCTCGCTGCCTTAACCCGGCTGGCGCAGGATGAGCCTAGTCCCTTCTACCTCTTCTCCGGAGACTGCAGCGGCAGCGAGCTGGCGGTGCGCCTCGCCTACCGCCTGGGAGGCAGCTCCCTCACGGCGGTGCAGAAGCTGGAGGCAGCCGCAGATCCGCCGCTCTGCTTCAAGACCGCCTACTCCGGCTACCTGCAGGCGAAGCTGGCGCTGCGGCGGAAGCCCTACTGCCTCTCCATCGCCAGGGGCGGCGCCGCACCGCGCCGGCGCGCCGTCAAGGTGCGGCAGACGGCGGAGCTGGACCTGCGGGGCGCGCCGGAAGGGTCATTCACCCGGGTGCTGGAATTCACGGAAGCGGAGAGCGGCGGCCTGGAGCAGGCTTCCTTTATCATGGTCGCCGGCCGGGGCGTGGGCAGCAGGGAGAAGGTGGAGAAGTTCAGGAAGGCCGCGGCCGAGATGGGCGCCGCCTTCGGCGTGAGCCGGCCGGTGGCCATGAACGCCTGGGCGCCGCTGAGCGCCCTCATCGGCGCCTCGGGAGCCATTGTCCGGCCCCGGCTCTGCATCGCCGCCGGGGTCTCCGGCGCCGCCGCCTTCTACGCCGGCATTGAAAAGAGCAAGCATATCGTGGCCCTGAACACGGACGAGTTCGCCCCGCTGGTGGAGTCCGCCGACGTGGCGGTGATTGATGATTACGAGGCCGTGCTGGAGGAGCTGCTGCGCCTGGTCCGGCAGGAGCGGGAGCACAGGGCCAAGGGAGAATGAGTGGCGTGGAAGAGAGAATCCGCACCGTAGACGAGAAGTTCCAGGACTATCTTACCGACGAGTCGCGGCTGCAGGGCCGGGCCGAGGGCATCTTCTTCCCCGAAAGCGAGGCCGACATCCGGGAATTTGCCGCCTGGGCCCACAGGAACGGAGCCGCCGCCACCATCCAGGGCGGAAGGACGGGCCTGGCCGGGGGCGCCGTCCCGGCGGGAGGCTGCCTGCTCAACCTCTCCAAGATGTGCCGCGTGGGCAAGTTTTTCCGCGACGTCGGCGCCTATTTCCTGGAGGTGGAACCCGGCCTCTCGCTGCGGCAGCTGCGGCAGGAGATCAAGCAGCTGAAAAGCGAGGCCGAGCTTTTCTGGCCCCCGGACCCCACGGAAACATCGGCCTCGGTGGGAGGGATTGTCTCCTGCAGCGCCAGGGGCCTATGCGCCCCCCGCTACGGGAGCACGAACCACCACGTGGCCGGCGCGCGCATCGTCCTTGCCGGCGGCGGCATCATGGAGCTGCGCCGGGGCGAGCGGTTTGTTTCCCTAGGCGGGGCAAAGATGGACCTCCTGGACCTTTTCATCGGCGGCGAGGGCATCTTCGGCGTTCTCAGCAGGGTCACCCTACAGCTGCAGCCCCGGCCGCCGCACAGCTGGGGCTTTATCTTCTTCCTCGAGCAGAAGGAGACGCTCTACGCCTTCGTGGAAAAGCTGAAAGGAAGCCGGCACCGGCTGATGGAGCTCGGCCTGGCCGCCGCCGAGTACATGGACCACACCACCCTGCAGCTGATGGCCCAGTACGGCGGGGCGGCGAACAGCTTAAAGGCGGCGCCGCCCCCGGAACCCGGGGTTTTGGCGGCAATTTACCTGGAAGCCCACTGCCGCGAAGAAGAGGCCGGCCTGGAAATTGCCGATAAGCTTCTGGAGATGGCCGCCGAGGCCAACTGCGATCCCGACAAAGCCTGGGCGGCGAGCGGGGAAGGCGGCGTGGAGCAGATGCGGGAATTCCGCCATGCCGCGGCGGCGGCGGTAAACTTTCGCCTGGCCAGGGCCAGGCTTTCCGAGCCGCGCCTGACGGGGCTGGACCTTTACCTGGCGGCGGACGATGAAGACTTTGCCGGCCTGCTGGAAAAATACGTGGCCGGCGCAGCCGGCGCGGGACTGAATGTGGCCATTTACGGCCACCTCCTGGGAAACCGGCTCCGTGTCAACCTCCTGCCGGAAAGCTATGCCCAGTACGAAGAGGGGCGGCGGCTCCTGGCGCAATGGGCGCTGGAGCTGGCGGGCCGCCGGGCCCAGGCGGACCGGCAGCATGGCATCGGCAAGCTGAAGCGGGAGCTCTTCCTGCAGACGGCCCCCCGCCAGTACATTGAAGATTTAAAGAAGTTCAAGGATTACTACGATCCCGCGGGAATGTGGAACCGGGGCACTCTCCTCCCGCCCGCCCAAAGCGGCTAGCGCAGCGAAAAGCCGTACTTAAGGGGATCGGCGGCGTCGATGATGAGTTGGCCCATGCCGGTCAGAAAGGCCCGCCCTCTCAGTTGGGGCAGGATGGCCGGAAAATCGCCTACCGCCGTCTCCTCCAGCACCCTCCCCTCAAATATGGCCCCGGTGATGCTTTCATGATAGAAGATATCGCCCCGGCCCAGCGCGCCGCGGGCATAGAGGGCGGCCATGCGGGCGCAGGTCCCCGTCCCGCAGGGGGAGCGGTCGACCATGGCATGGCCGAGAACAACGAGGCTTTTGTGGGTGTCCCCGGAAAACTGCGGCTCCCCGGCAAAGAGGACATCTTCCACAAGGTTGATATGGGGCTTTTCGGGATGGACAACGGGGATGCGCCGGTTGACCTCTTCCCGTATGGCCAGCCCCCAGCGGATGAAGTCGGGAAGGCTTTCCTTGGAATGCTTCAGGCCCAGCTGGTCCATCTCCACGATGGCAAAAAAATTGCCGCCGTAGGCGATATCCACCGAAATCTCGCCGCCGGGCAGGCCGGGCAGCCGCAGGGGCACCCCGCCCCGGTAAAGGAAGGATGGGACTCCCGTTAAGGTGGCCTCTCCGGCGGCGCCGCCTTTTACCTCCACCTCCACCCGCACCAGGCCCGCGCCCGTCTCCAGCGTCACGGCGGTCACCGGCTCCTGCGCCTGCACCAGGCCCAGCTCAACGGCAATGGTGGCGACGGCCATGGCCCCGTGCCCGCACATGTTGTTGTAAAAGGCGCCATCAATGAAGATGACGCCCAGGTCGGCCTGGGGGTGGCAGGGGTCTACGGCCACTGCGCCGTACATGTCATCGTGGCCCCGCGGCTCCATGAGGGCGGCGGTGCGAAGGAAGTCGTAGTGCTGCATCATGTCGCCGCGTTTCTCCAGCAGGGTTTTTCCCTTGAGCTGCGGGCCGCGCACAATGAGCCGCAGGGGCTCCCCTCCCACGTGGGCATCGACGTAGTGCAGAATGTGCCTGCTCATTCCAGCGCCTCCCGACACCCTAGTAGTTCCAGGAACACCCCCCTATTTCCTGCCGCCAGGGCCGTAGTAGGCGCGGTAAAATATGTCCAGCATCTGCCCTTCATCGGGAACGCGGGGATTGGTGCAGAGGTTGGCCCGCTCCTGCATTGCCTCCCGCGCCAGCAGGGACAGCGTCTCCTCGGGGATGTCCAGCTCCCGCAGAGTGCGGGGCAGGCCGATGTCCTCCATCAAGCGCCGCACTGCCAGGGGCGCCGCCGACGCGGCCTGCATGAGATCCATCCCCCTCACGTCGGCGCCCAGGGCCGCGGCCAGGTCCCGGTAAAGCTCCGGGCAAGCCATGAGGTTGAATTCCATCACCGCCGGCAGCATTACCGCCGTGGCCAGGCCATGGCTCAAGCCGAAGTGCGCCCCCAGGGGGTGGCTGCAGGCATGCACCGCGCCGAGGCCGGCATAGTCAAAGCACAAGCCCCCGAACATGCTCGCCACCAGCATGTTGGACCGGGCCTCGAGGTTATGCGGCTGGGCCACCGCCTTGCGCAGCCATCGGCCGATCATGGCCGCCCCCTTCAGCGCAAGAGCCTGGGCAAAGGGATCCGTGCCGGTGGAGGTATACGCTTCAACGACGTTGGTCAGCGCGTCCATCCCCGTCTCCGCGGTGATCCGGGGCGGCAGCCCCAGGGTCAGCTCGGGATCGAGCAGGGCAAAGCGGGGCCAAAGCTGCGGCCCCTCCAGGACCACCTTCTTCTTCCTGGAAGGGTCTGAGATGACGGCGTAGGGCGAGACCTCGGCCCCCGTTCCGGCCGTGGTGGGGATGGCGATATAGGGGGGACAGCTCTTTTCGATCTTCTTCCCCCCGCGCTGGTAGTCGAGGGCGCTGCCGCCATGGCCGGCCACCACCACGGCGGCCTTGACCGTGTCCATGACGCTTCCGCCCCCCACGGCGACAAAGAAGCTGTCGCCGGCATGCTCCCCTGCCAGGGCGGCAACGCGATCGCAGATTTCGCCGCAGGGGTCGGACTCCACCCCGGTGAAGAGTGTGGCCTGCAGGCCGGCCCCCTCAAGGGAGGCCATGATAGGCTCCAGCAGGCCGGCCCGGGCAACGCCGGCGTCGCTGACTACCAGGGCCCGCCTTCTGTGCAGCGACGCCGCCTTCTCGTGGACTCTCCTGGAGATGCCGCAGCCAAATTCCACCCACACGGGATAGCTGAAGTGAAACTGCCTGGTGCTCAGAATCACGGGCTTTCACTCCACCGGCCAAGTTTTTCACTTGAGGTTTTCCATGCCGTATTTTCGCTGGACCATCTTCTCCAGCCAGCCCAGCAGGCGGTCGAGCAGCACCGTGGTCACCGCCAGCAGGATCGTCCCCGCCACGAGCATGCCGTCGTTAAAGGTGCGCATGCCCACCAGGATGATGGTGCCCATGCCCGCGGCGCCGATAAACACGGCGTAAGTGGCCACGGAAAAATTCATCACGATGGCCGTGCGAATGCCGGCAAAGATGACCGGGAAGGCCAGGGGCAGCTCCACCTTGAAGAGGAGCTGGGTCCTGTTGGCGCCCATGCCGAGGGCGGCCTCTTTAACCGAGGGAGAGACATTCTCAATGCCCACGCAGCTGTTCCGGATCACCGGCAGGAGCCCGTAAATGGTCAGCGCAATCAAGGCCGGCTTCAAGCCGATGCCCATCAGCGGGATGAGGAAGCCGAAAAGCCCCAGGATGGGGATGGTATAGAGAACGCCGATAACGCTGAGCACGGGATCGCGCAGCTTCTTGTGGCGTGAAATAAAAATGCCGATGGGCACGCCGAGCACGATCACGATGATGCTGGCCCAGAGGACCAGCTGGACATGAGAGCCGAGGGCGGAGAGCCAGAAATCGCTCTTGGAAACAATGTAGTTCCATACCTTTACCCATAAAAAGTCGCTCTTCACAAAACTCGATACCTCCCCTATCCGGCCAAGAGAGATGCGCAGGACTGGAAGGAGACAATCCCCAGGAAGGAGCCTTCCTCGGAAACCACGGGCAGCCAGGCGCGGCTTCCCCAGAGCATCTCCTCGAGAGCCTTCTTCAAGGAATCGCCCGGGAGGCAGGAAGAAGGCAGGGGCTCAACCTTGTCCGGGTCGATCTTTTGGGGCCCCTCCATCTCGGCCAGGGAGATGTAGCCCAGGCTCTGCCCGCGGTCGTCCACCACGAAGGCGTAGTCCCAGCCCTTGAAGGCAGGCTGGGCGGGATCGACGAGGGCCTCCTTCTTGACCACGGGAAGATCGCGGATTAAGGCCCGGGTGACGGGGATCGTGTCGAGGGCGCTGAACACGGCCCCCTGGCCGATAAAGCTGCGCACAAAGTCATCCCGCTCCTTGACAATGTCCATGGCCGTGCCGATGGTCACCAGCTTGCCCCCGCGCATGATGCCGATGCGATCGCCCATCTTAAAGGCCTCCTGGATGTCATGGGTGACAAAGACGATGGTCTTCCTGATCGTCTCCTGCAGGCGCAGCAGCTCATTTTGAAGCTGCTCCCTCGTGACCGGGTCCACGGCCCCAAAGGGCTCGTCCATGAGCAGTATCTCCGGGTCTGCCGCCAGGGCGCGGGCCACTCCCACGCGCTGCTGCTGTCCGCCGCTCAGCTCGCGGGGATAGCGCTCCAGGTAGGAAAGGGGCAGCCCCACCGTTTCAATAAGCTCCATGGCCCGTTCCCGCTGCTTCTTCTTGGGGCATTTCTTCAGCTGCAGGACAAAGGCAATGTTGTCCTGGATGGTTAGGTGCGGCAATAATCCTATATATTGGATCACGTAGCCGATGGAGCGACGGAGCTCGACCGTGTCGAGCTCCGTCACGTCCTTTCCGCGCACGAAGATGCTCCCTGAAGTGTGGGGAACGAGCTGGTTAATCATTTTCAAGGTGGTAGTCTTGCCACAGCCGGAGGGACCGATGAGGACAAAGATCTCCCCCTGCTTAACCTGGAAGCTAACCTCGTCTACCACCTTGTCTTCGCCATAGAATTTGCTCACATTCTGGAGCTCCACTTCTACGCGGCCAGTCATGATTAAACCTCTCCTTGTGTTAGATAAGCCCCCGCGACTCCAGGTATTCTTTCGCTACGTCGGCCGGATCCTGGTTTTCCACTTCCACCTTGTAGTTCAGATCAATCATCGCCTCTTCGTTGATGGAGTTGAACAGCGGCTTGAGGGCTTCGCCCACTTCGGGGTATTTCTCCAGGATTTCGGTGCGCACAACGTACATGGCATCGTACGGCGGGAAGAAGTGCTTGTCGTCTTCCAGGACGACAAAGTCGTATTCCTTCAGCCGGCCGTCCGTGGAGAAGCAGGTGGTGACATGGCCGTGCCCTTCGGCCAGGGCATCGTAGAAGAAGGCGGTGTCCACAACTTTCTGCTTCATGTCAATGCCGTATGTCTCCTGCAGCCCCAGGTAAACGTCGGCCCGGGTAAAGGTGGTGGAGTCGCCGACGAAGGTCAGGTCGTTATGCTTGGCCAGGTCGGAAAGGGTCTTGATGCCCCGCTCATTGGCCACCTCCTTGGGCATGGCAATGGCGAAGGTGTTCTGGAAGCCCAGGGGATCGAGGCAGGTGATGTTAAACTTCTCCTGGTAAGCGGCCTTGGTTTTCTCAAAGATCTCCTGGCGGTCGTGAATGACGTCTCCCTCAAGGACCACCATCCACGCCGTGCCCGTGTACTCGGGATAGAGATCGATCTGCCCTTCCACCAGGGCCGGGTGCAGCATTTCCGTCGCGCCCATGCCAATCTTGCTGATATCCACTGCCAGGTCGGTTTTCGCCTCGATGAGCTGTGCCGCCATGTGGGCAAGAATCAGGCTCTCGGCAAACTGCTTGCTGGCAATAACCACCTTGCCCGCCTCTTTTGAACCTCCCCCTCCACAGCCAACTGCACCAAGCATTGCGGCAGCCAGGGCCACGCAAAGCAACAACCGGGTCAACCTACGCTTCTGCAACACAACTATAAGCCTCCTTGTTTTTATAGTTTTATTCTTAGCGGGGTTAGCCGCGAACCCCCATCTTTAAGCTGGCTTTATGCTCCAGAATGCCCAAAAGCTTGTCCAGGAGGACCGCCAGCAGGGAGACGGGAATGGTTCCCGCCAGGATCATGCGGTTGTCCATCATGGAGATGCCGGTAAAGATAAGGTTGCCCAGCCCTCCCGCGGCCACTAGGGCGCCCATGGTCGTAATCCCCACGGTGAGGACGGCAACAGTGCGGATGCCGGCCATGATGATGGGGAAGGCCATGGGAAGCTCCACTCGGAAAAGAAGCTGGCTCGAGGTGGCACCCATCCCCAGCGCGGCCTCCTTGGCCGCCGGATCCACGCCCAGGAGCCCGGCGCAGGTGTTTCTCAGCACGGGCAGCCAGGAGTAGATCGTCAGCGCCACGATGGTAGGAAGCCAGCCCAGCCCCAGGAAGGGAAGCAGAAAACCGAGTATGGCCAGTGAAGGGATGGTATAGAGCATTCCCGCAATATCGATGACGTAGCTTCCGATTTTGGGGCGCCGGGAGATGAATATGCCCAGCGGAACGGCGGTCAGGGTGCCCGCCAGCACCCCGGCCAGCGAAAGCAGGGTGTGCTGCAGGGTAAGCTCGGCCACCTGCCCTCTTATCACCCAAAAATATGACAGGAAAGACAAAATGCTCTCAGCCACGGCCCCTTTTAGCCTCCTTTTTCGTGCTTGCCATGCCTGCCCTAAGCGCATGGCCGGCCCTGCTACCAGGGTCCTCTTTAGGGCATCTCTTCCGGTGACAGTTCATTTATTTTTTGAATTCCCTGAACATCTTTTCAAACTCTTCCATGGGCTCAATGACATGGTAAACGTGCTCGTCAGCGGGGAAGAGCCCTTCCTTCACCTCTCTGACGTAGGCCTTGATGGCGTTAATCTCAATCTCGGCCACGTTGGCATACTGCTTGACAAACTTGGGCGTAAAGGCTTGGAACATTCCCAGCATGTCGCCGCAGATGAGGAGCTGCCCATCCGCCGGCCCCGCGCCGATGCCGTATACCGGTATCTCCAGGAGCTCGCAGATGAAGGCGGTAACCTCCGGGGGGACGGCCTCCACGAGCAGGGCATAGGCGCCCGCTTCCTGCACCGCCAGGGCGTCCTTGATTAGGGCGCGGGCGTTCTTCACGTCCCGCCCCTGGGCTTTAAAGCCGCCCAGCTGGCCAGAACTCTGGGGGGTTAAGCCAATGTGGCCCATCACTGGGATGCCGGCATCAGCGATGGCCTTGATCCGGGAGGCCACCCGCATGCCCCCCTCGAGCTTGATGGAGTCCACCTCCGCCTCCTTGATGAAGCGGCCGGCGTTGTAGACGGCCTCTTCGTCGGAGACCTGGTAGGACATGAAGGGCATGTCCCCCACCACCCAGGTGTTGGGGGCGCCGCGGCGCACTGCCTTGCAGTGGATGAGGCATTCCTCCATCGTTACCGGGTTTGTCGTTTTATAGCCCAGCATGACCATGCCCAGGGAGTCGCCCACCAGGATCATGTCCACCCCCGCCTGCTCGGCAAAGGAAGCCAGGGGGTAATCGTAGGCGGTGATCCAGGCCACCGGTTGCTTTTCTTTTTTCATTTTGATGAAATCCAGGATCGTCTTTTTCCTGGCCATTCCGCTGCCTCCTTTCCTGCTGCACCCATGCCTAGGAGAGGTGCTTCATCAAGAGTTTTTCCTGCGCGGGAGTGAGCGGAGGCGGCTCATATTCTTGCAGCCTTTTCTCCAGGAGCTCCCGGGCCCGCTGCTCCAGGGAAAGGGCCCCGCCCTCCTCCCAGCCGGCGTAGTTTTCGCGAGAAAGCAGCGGCGGCATGAAGAGCTCGCCCCGGAAATGCATGGCGGTATGCTCGTCGCCCAGGTACATGCCGCCCGGGCCCACTCTCTCAATAACCTCCACGGCCAGCCTCTGCTCGTCCACGTCAATGCCGGCGGCGAATCTTTCCGCCATGGCCACGGCGACCTCGTCGATGATAAACTTCTCCAGGCTGACGGTATTAAAGGAATCGATGATCCCGCAGGCGTGCAAAATGAAATCGGCGCCGGAAATCATCGTGGCCAGCATCACCATCATGGATTCCAGGCCGGCTTGCATGTCCGGCAGCTTGGCATCCGTCAGCGTGCCGCCGGTGCGGCAGGGAAGCCCGTAATAGCGGGCCAGCGCGGCGGTAGCCATGGCCATAAGCGCCGCCTCCGGCGAGCCTATGGCCGGCGCAGCGTGGCGCATGTCGCAGGAGACGGAGGTGCTGCCGTAGATCACGGGCAGCCCGGGCTTGCAGAGCTGGCTGAAGACGATCCCCGCCAGCTGCTGGGCATTGTCCACCACCACCGTCCCGGCCAGGGTGGCCGGGCTGGTAAAGCCGGGCTGGGAGCAGGAGGCAAACATGAGCGGCTGGCCGGCGCGGGCATACTCCATGATGCGCTCAACCATCCCCCGGTCGTAGGTGAGGGGCGATATGGGGCTGATGATCCCCAGCATGCGGTTCTCCTCCAGGCCGCCGTAAAAGTCCCGCACCAGCTCAAAGCACTGCTTCGTCTCCCCCTCTCCCACGCTCATCCCCACCAGGGGCTTGGTGGAATACTTCAGCGCCGCCGCCACCTGGAACAGGCGCCGCCTGCCGACATCAATATCCTGGGGGTCGACAACGATGTAATTGGCCACCCCCAGCACGGGGCTGCCCTGGGTGAGCTTGATAAGATTGATATAGTCCTCCCGCGAAGCCGGCCGCTTGCGGGAGCCACTTTTCACGAACACGGGGCCGGAAGCGGGAGCATAGACGGGCCGCCCGCCGCCGACAACCACGTGGTCCCCGCTCTCGCGGCCGTAAAGGGTGAAGCGGGCGGGGATGCTCTCCAGGGCCCGCTCCAGGAGCCGCTCGTGGATAAAGACCCTGTTGCCCTCCGTCCTGGCGCCGTTCTTTTTAAATATTTCCAGCGCCTGCTCGTGGGCAAAGGCCACGCCGGTGCGGGCAAGCACTCTCAGCGTCGCTTCGTGAAGAGTGGCGATCTCCTTTGGGGAGAGGCAGCTGCCCGAGACCTTCATCTCTCTTCCCCTTTCCGCCTAGACATGGCCGTAGTAGTCCCTGTGGGCGACAACGGAGTAGGCGTAGTCCAGGAGGGTGCCCCAGCTGAAAATGGGCAGGTCGGTTTCCCGCTGGATGGCCCGGGCGAAGGGCTGCATTCCCGTGCATTCCAGCATGATCGCCCCAATATGGGGGTATTTTTCAATAAAGCGCTTGCAGCAGGCGATCATCTGCTGCTCGGCCTTGTCGTAATAGGCTTCCGGCCTCTCGGGCCGCTTATGGGGGTTCCAGAGCTTGTCAAACTCGGTGACGCCGTACTCATCCTGGGCCCCCGCGATGACGTAGTTGCTGTCGGGATCAATGCCCACGTTGACGAGGTGCTCTTTGGTCAAATACTGCTTCTGGGCGCAGACGATGCCCACGGCTTTCTTCGGCCCAATGACCTGCTGGATAAAAGGCACCTGCAGCAGGCTGGACATGAACACGGGCACATCAACGGCCTCCCGCACATCCTGCTGGAAGAAGGCAAAGTAGCCGCACTCGGCGGCAATGGCGCGGCAGCCAAGCCGCTCCAGCTTTTTTGCCGCCCGGATAACCGCATCGCGGCACTGCGCGGGATTGGCATCGTAGACCAGCGTCTTGTTGGTCACGCCCTCGGCCACCTCGTACTGGATGGGATAGGGATAGGCGCTGGGGTTGCGCACGTCCCCCGGAAAGCCCGGGTAGGCGTCATCAAGCAGGATTATCCCCAGCCCCATGCCGTAGCAGACATGGTTCTTGCGCGTCTTGATATGGTTTATTCCTGGATCGCGGCTTTGCCAAAAGATCATCGCTTCTTCCCTCCAAGAGTTTTTGCACGCTGTCCTTAAAGGCCCAGCTTCTTCTCCCACTCATCGAGGACCTCGGCCTGGCCCGGGTCCAGGGTGGGGCCGGCACCGTTTTCCAGGATGCCCTTGATCTTCTGCCTGATTTTCTGCCTTATGGAGGAGCCCGGCTGGGTCACCTTCTCGCGGCTGAAAATGTCAGGATACCAAATCTGCCTGAAGTTTTCCAGGGTATGCATCTCTTCGATGTAATGCCCTCCCGGGCCCACCTTCTCCACGAGATCGAGGACGAAATCATCCTCCCCGGCATCGACGCCCCGGGTGTAGTATTTCATCATCTCGATGATCTCGTTGGCCAGCACCACCATCTCCGGCGAGACATTGTTGCAGTGATCCAGCACCCCCACGTCGTGAATGAGGTTGGCTTTGCTCAGCATGGTGGAGAGGATCTGGAAGGTCACCTCGCTCACCGACTGCTCATCCACAGCCTTGGCGTCGGAGCAGCCCGCGGTGCCGTAGAAGGGGAGGCCGTAGTAGGCGGCAAGGTCCGCCATGGCCGCCACGCAGAGATGGAATTCCGGCGCGGCGTAGCTGCCGATGGTGGTGCGCATGTCCAGGATGGAGGGCATGGCACCGTAGATGTAGGGCGTGCCTTCGCTGACCAGCTGGGAGAGAACGAGGCCGAAGAGGACCTCGGCGTTGGACTGGGCCAGGGTTGTGGCCAGGTTTATCGGCGAGGTGCCGCCCATCATGCAGTAGGGCATGTAGATCAAGGGAATGCGGTGTTCGGCGCTGATAAAGGCCTTCTCCGTGCTGTCAGGCGGATGGGTCAGCGGCGGAATGGGCTCGCAGTAGTAGAAGATAAAGGGCTTCTCCTGCAGCTTCTGCATGCCGCCGGCAAAGTCCGCCGCGATGTTGAGGCAGTCTTTCAGCGAATCGATATTGTTGGAGGAGAAGTTGATGGTCTTGCTGAAATGGCGCAGCGTTTCGATAAAGGTGCTCTGCGTCTGGACCCGCGGGTCCACGTCTGCCGTCATCCCCACGGATAGAACGAAGTGGATATGGGGCAGGGCATTGGCGATGCGGCACATGGTGGCCACATCTTTTTTCAAGAACTTTCTCACCCCGCCATCGAAGGGATCGACTATTTCCAGTTGATCGGAGTGGGTGCCGAAGTAAACCTGGCTGTTCTCGCTGTCAATGACCATGGCCTCCTCCCCGCTCCGGTTGTAGAGCACCAGCTTCTTCGGAGCGCTCTGCAGGGCCTTCTCCACCATGTCGGCGCCGATGCGCATCAAGCCATCCGCGCCAAGGCGGGCACCGTGCGCGGTGAGGAGATCGACGGCGCGCTTGCCGCCCACCCTCATTCCTATCTTCTCCATGATGTAAAGGCTTTTCTCATGGATTTTCTTAATCTTCTCTTCATCGAGGACCCGAAACTCAATGTTGCGCACAATCTGGCTCACTTTTTATACCCCCAAACGTCTCCGCATCCCAGCGGGAGAGAAAGCCGGGCTTACTTCCTCTCTCCGTAGCGCAGGTAATGGTTCAACTCCTCTTTATTCATGCCGCCAATGCCCAGGTAGTCCAGGGAATAGCCCGTGGCGTAGAAATCGCGCTGCAATATGGCCGAGGCGATATTGATCATGGCGTCGATCACCGGCGTCTTCACCCCAAAGGCTTTCCCCAGCTGGTGGTAGACGTTGCAACCCACCGGAATGTCCTCGGTGATATACCTGTTCTCCACGGTGAAGGGACCGGTGCCATACTGGATGTAGTCATGCTGGTCAAAGGGTATCTTGTAGTCCTTACCCATGTATTCCTGGCCGAGGATGCTCTCCCGGGAGAAGAAGTCATCCTCGTCATACTGCTGAATGCCCACGCCGATGGCCTCGGCCACGGCGCAGACCTCCTTGTAGAAGGCGTACTGGACCCGGGCAATGGAGGGGCAGTAGGCATGGGAATAGATGCTGAACTCGTACTTGTCTTTCCCGTAGATGACACCCCAGTTTTCCATGGTGCCAAGGCCAAGAAGGGTACCCGGGCAGTGCAGGACGGGATTGACATTGCTAAAGCCGATATCGAGGACCGTATCGCCCGCCACGGGACCGTCGCCGTGGGTGACCGCGTCCATGGAGGGGAGATAACGGGAGCTCTCGATGAAAGCCGGGGTGTCTTTATCCGGCATGGCCGCGCCGCGCAGGGTGATGGCCCGGTAATAGACCCTTACCTGGGGCATGATTACGCCGCCCTTGATCACCACCCGGCTGCCGTAGGTAGAGCTGGACCAGCCGCCCACGATGACATCCTTCTGGCAGCCCGCTTCGCGCATCATTTTGCGCAGCAGGAGGGAGCCGAAATTGTCGGGGAAAATGTGGATGACTTGTCCATCTTCCAGGGCGGGGATTAACTTTTCAAAAAAGGGCCTGTGCCCGAGGGCGGGCGTGGCCACGACAATAATCCCGGCGCCTTTTACCGCTTCGGCAACATCTTCCGTAACCATCTCCATGGCTGCAGTTCCGCTGCGTTCAAAGCCATACAGGTTTAGCTGATCGCCGAAAAATTTAATACCTCTTTCCTTGACTCCAAAAAGCGTCTTTTCCGCGAAGGGCGGCAGGTCGCAGATGCGCACCCTGGCGCCGCCCAGGGCGCAATCGCCGGCAATGGCTTTTGCTACGGCGCCTCCCCCGAGCACGGCAATGGGCTTTTCCTTCAAGTGGTCCAAGCTTCTCATGGCAGAACTCCTCCCGATTGTTGCAGTTGTGGCTGTAAAGATGTCCTGTAACGACGCCTTTAACGGCTGCTTCAATGTCACAACCACACCTACACGCAATATCTATGCCAAAACCTCGGGGGAGCCGCGCGCCGATCCCTGCCGGTTTCTTCTCCTCCTCTTTCACTATAGCACAAGCAGCTATAGAGGGGCCAAGGCAATTTCTGCATGCCCGCTTCTGGCGGCGCCTTGCCGGCGCCCGAAGCAGGTTGCCGCCGCCCAGGCGGGGTTGGCCGCAATTATTTTTGCATGCAATAATTTTTGCGGGGCGAGGCAAGGGCAGGATTCATGGGCGCTGCGGGCGAATTCATAGGAAAACGCAAATTTATTTGCACCTCGGAGGAGATTTTATGTCTACTCGAACCCTTCCTGCAAGCGAAATAGAAAAAATACGCCGGGAAAACGAGCTGCTGACCAGCGCCTTAAACATAATCGAAGAGGGCATTCACATCGTTGACAGCAGCGGCAAAACCTTCTTCTATTCAAAATCGCTGGAGAAAATCGAGAATACCAGGGCGGAGAATGTCCTGGGCAAGCATATAACGGAAACATACCAGCTCGATGAAGACAGCAGCATCCTGTTAAGGGTGCTGAAGACGGGAAAGCCGGTGAAAAATCACCACACCACTTACTTTACCAGGGAAGGAAAGAAGATTGACATCATCACCAATACCTTCCCCATAAGCGCCAACGGCACCATCATCGGGGCGGTCTCGGTCAACAGCGACATCACCAACAAAAAGCAGCTTATCGACACCCTGATCCAGCTGCAAAAGCAGCTCTACTCCAGCCATGCCCGCAACGGCACGCAGTATACCTTTGATGACATTATCGGGGAGAGCGCCGCCATCCGGGAGACGATAGAACATGCCCGTCGCGTTGCCGTGAGCATGTCGCCCGTGCTCATCTACGGCGAAACAGGAACGGGAAAAGAGCTTTTTGCCCAGAGCATCCACAATTGCAGCCTTCGCGCCAAGGGCCCCTTCGTGGCCGTGAACTGCGCCGCCATCCCGGCCACCCTGCTGGAGAGCATACTTTTTGGAACAGAAAAGGGAGCTTTTACCGGGGCCGAAGACAAGCCCGGCCTCTTTGAAGAGGCCGACAAGGGCACCCTCTTCCTCGACGAGATCAGCTCCATGGATGTCTCCCTGCAGACCAAGCTGCTGCGGGTGCTGGAATCGAAAACGGTGCGGCGGCTGGGCGGGAAATCGGATATCCGCGTGAACCCGAGGATTTTCAGTGCCATCAACACCGATCCCCTGGAGGCGATCAAGAAGGGGAAGCTGCGCCAGGATCTCTACTACCGCCTGGCCGTGGTTACGCTGACCATCCCCCCGCTGCGCCAGCGCATGGAGGACCTGCCTCTCCTGGTGCGCCACTTTATCAGCCAAGCAAACAAGATCATGTACAAGCGGGTAAAAGATGTGACGCCGGAAGTGATGGCCCTTTTCCAGCAGCACAACTGGCCCGGGAATGTGCGCGAACTGCGGCATGCCGTGGAGCACGCCATGAACCTAGCCGAGGATGATGCCGAGTACATTGAGCCGAGGCATATCCCCGCCCACCTGCTGCAAAAATACCGGGAGCCCGGCTACAGCTACGAGCGCGGCTACGAAAGCATGCGGGGGAAGCAAAACCTCAAGCAACTGCTGCAGGTAATTGAACGAGAGATCATCGTGGAGGCGCTGAACAGCAGCGGCCACAACATTAGCCGCGCCGCCAGGGCCCTGGGTATTTCCCGGCAGAATCTCCAGCAGCGGATAAAGCGCCTGCAGATAAAATAAAGCGGCATGGCCGGATGGATATTTGCGGTATAATGGGGGAAAAGCTGTCAAATCCTTGCCCTGGAGGTGCGTCATGTCATACTGGGTTTACCTGATCCTGGCTGGCGTTGTCATATTATTGGCTGTTATCCTGGGCCGTGCAGTTGCCTTTCGCTCCCGGCGCTACACCGTGGATCCGTTGCCCGCCCCCAAGATCGATATCAACCGGGCCGCGGAGCGCCTCTCGGGGGCGGTTCAGCTGCCCACCGTTGCCGCTTCCGACCCGGCCAAAGTGGACCGGGCCTCCTTTGAACTGTTCATCCGCTACCTGGAGCAGGCTTACCCGCAAGCCCATGCGGTCCTGGAGCGGGAAATCGTCAACGGCTACAGCCTCCTTTACCGCTGGAAGGGGCGCGACGCAAGCCTGAAGCCGGTGCTCTTCCTGGCCCATATCGATGTTGTCCCCGTGGAAAAAGGCACAGAGCAGGACTGGCTCTACCCGCCTTTCAGCGGCGCCCTCGCCGAAGGCTTTGTCTGGGGCCGGGGGACAATGGATGTGAAGAACCAGCTCATCTCCATCATGGAAGCGGTGGAATGCCTCGCCGCAGAGGGCTTCACCCCATCCCGCGATTTCTACCTCGCTTTTGGCCATGACGAAGAGACGCGCGGCGAGGAAGGCGCAGTGAAGATCTCGGAGTTGCTGCAATCCCGCGGGCTCTCCTTTGAGTATGTCCTGGACGAGGGCGGTGCCGTCACCGTGGGGGCCATGCCTGGCGTGAAACGCCCCCTGGCCCTGGTGGGCATTGCCGAGAAAGGCTACGCCGACATCCGCATCACCGCGCAGGGCGAGGCCGGCCACTCCTCCATGCCTCCCCGTCATACCGCGGCGGGGATGATCGGGCGGGCGGTGGCGGCGCTGGAAAGGCGGCAGCGCCCGGCGCGGATCAGCCCCTACCTGAGAGAGACGCTGGCCCACATCGGCCCGGAGATGGGTTTCGGGCTGCGGCTCATCCTGGCCAACCTCTGGCTTTTCGGCCCCCTTTTCAAGCTGGTCTTTAAGTCATCACGGGCCGGCAACGCCCTGCTGCGCACTACCACGGCGGTGACGGTCCTGGAAGGGGGCAGCAAGCCCAACGTGCTGCCCCGGAAGGCAAGCGCCATCATCAACTACCGCATCGCCCCGGGAGAGAGCGTCCAGGAGTTGCTCCATCACGTGCGCCGGGTGGTAGGGGATGAGCTGGAGGTGGAAGCTATCCAGGCCACCGAGCCCTCTCGCATCTCGCCCGTGGACAGCCCCGGCTTCAAGGCCATAGAGCGGGCCATTTACGCCATCTTCCCCGAAGCGGTAACCGTCCCCTACATCGTCATGGCCGGCACCGACGCCATCCGCTATGAGCCCCTCAGCGAGCAGATTTACCGCTTTACCCCCATGCTCATCTCCGCGGAGGACCTGGAGCGGGTACACGGCACCAACGAGCGGCTCTCGCTGGAGAACATTGAGCGAGGCATCCGCTTTTATATAGACCTGTTTAAGCGCTAAGCCTCTCCCTCCCCAGTGACAGGCACTTTGTTTGACTCCCAGGGGCGGACGAACACAGTTCGCCCCTCCCTGCATCCTCCCCTCTGTCCGGGCCGGCGAGCCTTCGCTTCGCCAGGAGGAAGGATAGTGGAGCACGTTCGCTAAAGCGGCAGGCTGTTTTGGGGGAGGAAAAGGATGGCAGGATCTTGAATCTATTTTTAGCCTGGCAGGCAAATAGGAAAAAGGGTGGGATTTTTTTGAGAGACTTTGACCTTAACAGCACTTTTTTGTTCATTACCGCCGGTGTTATCGTCCTTTTTGTCATCGCCCAATCCGTCTTCTTCCTGATCCAGGCCTGGCGCCGGGCCAGGGAGCTGGGGATTGAGGTACAAACATTGAGAAGAGTAGCCCGGAGCAGCGCCGTCTTCACCGTGGCCCCGGCCATTGCCATTATTCTGGGCGTTATCACCCTCTCCAGGTTCCTGGGCCTGCCCCTGCCCTGGCTGAGGCTGAGCATCCTGGGCGCACTTACCTACGAGCTGCCCGCAGCCAGCTCGGCGGCTGCCGCCCTGGGGGTCCCCGTATCGGAAGGGGTAACCGACCCGCGGGCTTACATGACCATCGCCTGGGTCATGACCCTGGGCATCATGTCCGGCCTGATTATCGTCACGCTGTTCCTGAAGAAAATACAGGGCGGCATTCAAAGCTTGAAAAAGCGGGACACCAAGTGGGGAGATATTTTCCTCACCGCCCTCTACATGGGCATGATCTCGGCCTTCCTGGGGATGATCTTTGCCGACGTCACCGCCGGACTCAGGGGCTGGATTCCCGTCTTTGTCATGCTCATCTCCGCCCTGCTCATGCTGCTCTGCGGCTTTTTCGTTAAAGTTCTCAAGGTCAAATGGATGGAGGACTATGCCCTGCCCTTCAGCATGCTGGGGGCCATGGCGCTCTCCATTCCCATTACCAGGCTGCTGGGATAGGGGGCAAAAAAAATGAAAGCATCTTACAGCGAAAAGGTCCATACCTGGGGCAGAAGCTGGTGTGCGCTGGCCATGATCATGTTCATGCTGTTCCCGGCCGCGGCAGGCCTTTATTACCGCGCCTGGCCCTACGGAATGGGACTGCTTAAAGGGCTGCTGGGAGTGGCGCCTATTTTCTGGACGGTGGGAGCAATCGAAGCTTTCACCTTTTCGCCCATGCTCGGATCAGGCGGCTCCTACCTCGGCTTTGTCACCGGCAACCTGGCCAATCTCAAGGTTCCCTGCGCCCTAAACGCCATGGAAATTGCCGGGGTGAAACCGGGCACCGAGGAAGGTGAACTAATCTCCACCATAGCCATCGCCGTCTCTTCCATTGTCACCACCCTGATCATTTTTGCCGGGGTGCTCCTCTTGTCCTGGCTGCAGCCCATCCTGGAATCGGAACTGCTGGCCCCGGCCTTTGCCAACATCCTGCCGGCTCTTTTTGGAGCCCTGGCCGTGGTTTTCATCTCGAGGAACTGGAAGATAGCCCTGGCGCCCCTCCTGTTCATGCTGGTCCTCTTTATTTCGGTGCCCTCCCTGTCGGGGTCCGTCAGCATCCTGGTACCGGTTGGGGCGATCATCGCCATCGCCGCAGCCAGGGTGTTGTACAAAAGAGGCTACCTGTAACAAATTGAGTATCTGGATACCCCCGGAGGATCTTGAAGAGCAATTCTGAATAGCTTAAACAGTAATAATATCAGGAGGCAAGAGGAGCATGTTTAAACTGTTCAGGCAGCTATCAGTACCGGCATTGATCCTTCTACTCATGATGGCAGCAGAGATGCCGGCAATGGCCGGTGACAACAGTGGAGCAGTAGTCAACGAGCGGACAGGCGCGACATATGTAACCATTACGGAGGCGGTGGAGGAAGCTGAAGAAGGCGATGTGCTCACCGTGGGCACCGGCACCTACCAGGAATCCGTGGTCATCGACAAGGCTCTTGTAATTAATGGAGAGACGGGCGCAGTAGTGGAAGGCATAGACAACTACGTCTTTTCCATTCGCGCATCGGGCGTTGCCCTAAACGGCCTGGCCATGCACAACGAAGGCGAAGCTGCCTGCGCCGTAGAGGTTGATTACAGCGGCTTTGCTCCCCATTCCCCATCCAGCTGGAGCATCACCAACTGCCGGATGACGGGAGGAGAAGGGGCTGAGGCAGGTATCGCCGTCCGCGGCGACATTGCCTCCCCCACGGCCATCTTGATTGAGAACAATGTTATCGACTCCTATCGTGTCGGCATAGATCTAGCCTACTCCTATATCGCCACCGAGACCATCATCAACGGGCTGGATTTTACAGCAAGGGGCAACAAAATCACCGGCGCAACCTTTGCCCTTCTTTTTTACGGCCTTGAAGGCAGCCGCGTTGCCGTGAAAAACAACATCATGGAGACAGAAGCCGATTGCATACCCATATTCTCTTTTGAAAACAGCAGCTTAACTGTGACCGGCAACACCATGCAGTCCCAAACCCGGTTCAGTTTGTTGATTCAAGAATGCAGCTCCAGCGAGTTCTGCCTTGGCCGGAACGATGTGGCGGGGGCCATGGGCTTCATCATCTTTTATTGCCACGACAGCACCGGCGAGATCCATGACAATAATTTTAGCGTGGAAGATTATGCCATCAGCCTTTACCGCCGCCTCGCAGATTCAAAAGTGGCCATCTTCGGCAACAGCATCAGCGTGGGCTACGAAGACACTCCAGGTCCCCTAAACGGCATCTATGGCCAAACGACCAGCGGAGAACTCCATATATTCAACAACACCATTGAGTCTTCAGCCAGTGATGTGGCTGGGATTAATGTCTGGGTGGCTGACGACGAGGAGTCCCTGATGGCAGGCTTAAGCTCCTTGGTTCCCGGTGCAAAAGCCGTTGCGAATTATAGCCCGGCCAGCTCAAGCGAGGTGAAGATTAACATTGAGGGCAACAGGGTATCCCACCTCACCCACGGCCTGGCCTTGTATGTAAGCGAACAAATAGAAAATGCCTGCAATGTTAACATTCACGCCAACGTGGTGCGGGAAAACGAGCGCGGCCTCTGCCTCGATCTTACTCTCAACCACGCGGACTCCAGGGTAAGGGTCTTTAACAATCTCTTCCATGGAAACAAGCGCGGCATCCTGCTCGAAAAGCTGTCCCTCGCCTCCCCCGGCGCCGCAACCGCCTTTTTAAACAGCTTTACCGGCAACAGCGAGGCGGGCATTGCGGCCATGGAGGGCTACGAGGGGGGCATCTTCAACGCGCCACTGAACTGGTGGGGCTCGGAGGAAGGCCCCTCCACGGCGGATAAGGACACCGGCGGCGATTACGTGACGGAAGAAGTAAATTACGCGCCCTGGCTGGCGGAGTTGAAGCTTCTCACCAGCGGCGGCAGCCTGAAAGACGGCGGGGTCAACACGGTTACGGCCACCCTGCTGGACAGCGAGGGCGGCGTGGTGGATACCGACCTGCTGGAGGTGCTCTTTGCCGTCACCGGGGCCAACAGCTACAGCGAGGTGGTGAAGCTGGCCGGCGGGGTGGCCACCTTCAGTTACCAGGACCGCTCCCCGGGGACGGATACCATCACCGCGCGTCTGCTCTTTGCCGGCGAAGCGGCGGGGAGCAGCCTGGAGAGCGCGTCGCAGACCACCTGGGAAGCGGCAGAGCTGCCGCGGACTGCCGGGGCGGTGTTTCCGCTGGCGGGCCTGGCCGGGCTGGTTTGCCTGCTTGCCGGGGCGGCGCTGCAGATGAGAAGTGAGAAGTGAGAGGTGGGAAGTGGGCAATCGGGCATCGTTTGTAGGAGCCGGGCATGCCCGGCCCGGCGTAGACATAATGGTAGTGCTGGCCTCGCTTTGCAATGACGTGGGTTATAATGGGAAAACCATTAAAGAGCCACATACAAAGGAGGCCAGTACAATGGATTATACCACGTTTGTAGGGATGG
>JAAZIN010000040.1 GCA_012800855.1 Bacillota bacterium | reverse complement strand
CGGCAGCCATCTGCGCCGCAAAAGGCGTCGATTTCCGCGAACCCTTGAAGCCCACATTGCCGGCACTGGACCAGGCGATGGCATTCCCCTCTTTATCCGTTATCGTGATAATGGTATTGTTAAAGGTGGACTTGATGTGCGCGATCCCATATTCAATATTTTTACGCTCGCGGCGCCTGGTTCGCGTTGTTCTTTTTTTGGCCAAGTTTAATTCTTCCTCCCTTCACTTACCGCTTATTTCTTGCGCCGCACGCCCACGGTTTTCCGGGGACCTTTACGCGTGCGGGCATTGTTCTTCGTCGTCTGGCCCCTGACCGGGAGGCCGCGCCGGTGCCTGATCCCCCGGTAGCAGCCTATTTCCACCAGCCGCTTGATATTCATGGCCACTTCCCGCCTGAGGTCGCCTTCAACCTTGTAGTTCTTATCGATAAATTCCCGCAAGCGGTTGACTTCATCTTCCGTCAGGTCGCGCACCCGGGTATCGGGGTTAACGCCGGTATTGGTGAGGATCTCCATGGCCCGGCTGCGGCCAATTCCATAGATATATCCCAGGGCTATGGCGACCCTTTTGTCCCGCGGCAAATCCACGCCCGCTATTCTGGCCAATTGACGGCACCTCCTTCAAGGTAAAAAAAGCTAAACAGAGCTAGATTTCCCTTCATGATTTGCATCTATACCTTTCCTATCCCTGGCGCTGCTTATGCTTGGGATTCTGGCAAATCACTACTACTTTGCCCTTGCGCCGGATTACTTTGCATTTTTCGCACATCGGCTTAACCGAGGGCCTTACCTTCATCTTTTCCGGCCTCCTTACTTATAGCGATAGGTAATCCGCCCCCGGGTCAGGTCATAGGGGGAAAGTTCTACCAAAACCCTGTCTCCGGGGAGAATGCGGATAAAGTTCATGCGAATCTTGCCCGATACATGAGCCAGCACCTTGAGACCATTTTTCAGCTCCACCCGGAACATGGTATTGGGGAGGGATTCGATGACCGTGCCCTCCACCTCCACCACATCTTTTTTCTTTGTCATGGGCCGCTCATACCTCCTCTTCCGCCGGCGCCAGCTCTTCAATAAATTTAATTACCTGGCTATCCGTTAATTTTTGCCTGCGGATCAGCTCTTCAATGTCCACCCAGCGGGAATAGCGCTGCAGGTGGATGACATTTTTCTTCTTCGGCCGGGAGAGAGGGCGGCTCCGCCCATCGGCCAGGAGCACTTCCCGCGGGCTGTTTACCTTTATCACCAGGTAATGCTTCCCCTTGTCCCGGCCCGCCTTGGAGCGAACCAGCTGCCCGGGCCTCAGATCATCCATCGCCTCGCCTCCCCCTTTCTCCGGTCAAAGAGCGGTTAAAACAAGGGGCCCTTCTTCCGTTAACGCCACACTGTGCTCGAAGTGCGCCGAAAGGCTTCCGTCCCTTGTCACCACCGTCCAGCCGTCGTCCAGCACCTCCACGTCGGCGGCGCCGGCATTGACCATGGGCTCAATGGCCAGGACCATGCCTGCCTGGAGCCGGGGACCGCGTCCTGGAGGGCCCACGTTGGGCACCTGGGGCTCTTCGTGCATCTCGGTGCCAATCCCGTGCCCGGCATAGCTGTAAACCACGGAAAAGCGGTTTGCCTCCACGTAGCTCTGCACGGCATGGGAGATGTCGCCAAGATGGGCACCGACGCGCATTGCCGCGATGGCCTCTTCCAGGGATTGCCGGGTGACATCGATCAGCCGCCGCGCCAGGGCGCTAACCTGGCCGACGGCAAAAGTAGCCGCAGTGTCGCTGTAGTAGCCTTTCAGGCGTACACCCAGATCAATGCTGATTATATCCCCCTCTTTAAGGCGGCGCAACCCCGGGATGCCGTGCACAACTTCGTTGTTAATGGAAGTGCAGATGGAGCCGGGGAAGCCGCGGTAGCCGAGAAAGGCGGGCTCCGCGCCGGCCTCCCGGATGAGCTTCTCGGCCTTTTTGTCCAGCTCGGCCGTAGTGATGCCGGGCGCTATGGACTTCGCCAGCTCCTGCATGACCATGGCCGCCACTTTCCCCGATTGGCGCATCAATTCAATTTCTCGAGCCGATTTTAACTTGATCACTGCCCACGTCACCTATTTCATAAAGCCGCGGTAGCTGCGCATGAGCATGTGGCTTTCAATCTGCTTCATCGTCTCGAGAACAACCCCGACGACAATGATTAAACCCGTTCCGGTAAAGATGATGTTCATCCCGGTGACCCCTTTAAAAATGATGGGGAAAACAGAAATAAAGGCCAGCGCAAAGGCCCCCACCGTGGTCAGACGGGAAATGACCCGGCCGAGAAATTCCGCCGTGGGGCGACCCGGGCGCAGCCCGGGGATAAAGCCGCCGTACTTGCGGATATTGCCGGCCACCTGGAAGGGATCAAACTGCACCGCCGTGTAGAAGTAGCTGAACAAAATAATCAGTAAAACGTAAAGAACTGTGTTCAGGGCCGTGCCCCACTCCAGCCTGGAGGCTATTTTTTGAGCTACCGGGTGCTGGATAAACCGAAGTATGCTCAGCGGGACGGTGATCAGCACCGAGGCAAAGATAACCGGAATCACCCCGGCCATGTTCACCTTAAGCGGGATGTGGGTGGCCTGCCCCCCGTACATCCTCCGCCCGACGACGCGCTTGCTGTACTGCACGTTGATGCGGCGCTGCCCCTGGTCCATGCCCACTATGGCCACCGTGAGGGCCAGCAGGATCACTATCGCTACCGGCACCAGGTAGAAGGGGACCTGCCCAAAACGGACCTGCTCGGTAATCTCGATGACGCTGCCCGGGAAGCCGGCGATAATCCCGGCAAAGATCAAGAGCGAAATCCCGTTCCCGATGCCCTTCTCGGTTATCATCTCGCCCAGCCACATGAGGAACGCCGTCCCCGCGGCCAGGGTGATAACGATGATAAAATAAGAAAGGAAGCTCTTATCGGGAACGGCCTGGGAGATCATGAAGGAGTAGCCGATCCCCTGGATGATGGCAATGAGCACGGTGCCGTAGCGCGTCAGCTGGGAGATCTTCTTCCGCCCGTCGGGATCTTGACTCCAGTCCTTCAGCTTGGGTATGACAATAGTCAGCAGCTGCATAATAATGGAGGCGTTGATATAGGGCATGATGCCCAGGGCGAAGATGGTGAAATCCTCCAGGCTGCGGCCGCCAAGGATGTTCAGGAAGCCAAAGATGGAATCTTCCTGAAAGAATTGGGCCAGCTGACTGGCGTCAACCCCGGGAACGGGGATGGCCGACCCCGCCCGAAAAACCACGAACATGGCCAGCGTGAAAAGAATCCTCTCCCTTAACTCTTTAATCCGCCATGCCGTGCGTATGGTTTCAAACAAATTAAATCACCTCAGCTTTTCCGCCCGCCGCTTCGATCTTGGCCTGCGCCTGGCTGCTAAAGCGATGGGCCTGCACCACCAGCTTGCGCTTCAGCTCGCCGTCGCCGAGAACTTTCAGGGGGTCCCGAAGCGACTTGAGCAGCCCGGCTTCCTTGAGCAGTTGCGGGGTTACCGTGGTCCCATCATCAAAGCGATTGAGCGCTTCAACATTGATCACCGACCACTTCTGCTTGAACGTGTTGGTAAAGCCGCGCTTGGGCAGCCGCTGGAAAAGGGGCATCTGCCCGCCTTCAAAGGCGCGGCGCACCCTTGCTCCTGAACGCGCCATCTGCCCTTTCTGCCCCCGGCCGGCGGTCTTGCCCAGCCCCGAAGCGGGGCCCCGGCCCTTTCTCTTGGCCGCATGCCTTGCGCCACGCGGCGGAGTGAGCTCATGCAGGCGCATCGGCGGCACCTCCCTCTTCACTCTCTTCCACCTTGACCATGAAATCAACCACTCTAATCATCCCTCGCAGCTCCGGCGTATCATTTTGCACCACCGTCTGCCCCACCTTCCTGAGCCCGAGAGCGCGCAATGTGCGGCGCTGCCTCGGCTTGCAGGCCGCCGGGCTGCGCAGCAGGGTAATCTGCAATTTCCTAGCCATGTTTTCTCTCTCCTACTCCAGCAGTCGGGATTCGTCAACGCCCCGCAAGGCGCTGACCTCCTCTACCATCTTCAGTGACTTAAGCCCTTCCGCGGTTGCCTTGACCATGTTCAGGGCGTTGGAAGAACCCAGCGACTTGGTCAGAATGTCTCTCACCCCGGCCAGCTCCAGCACCGCCCGCACCGGGCCGCCGGCAATGACGCCGGTCCCTTCCGAAGCAGGCTTCATAAACACCTTCCCGGCGCCAAAACGGCCTACCACCGGATGAGGGATGGTCGTTCCCACCAGGGGAACCCGAAACAGATTCTTCTTCGCATCTTCTATTCCTTTACGGATGGCCTCCGGCACCTCGCCGGCTTTGCCCAGGCCGACGCCCACAACACCGTTCTGGTCGCCGACCACCACCAGGGCGCTAAAGCTGAAGCGGCGCCCCCCTTTGACCACCTTGGCCACCCGGTTGATCCTGACAACTTTCTCCATCAATTCCTGAGACGGCTCTACCTTGGACACTCCTGCCATCCCCCCTTTCTTTAAAAATCAAGGCCCTCTCTGCGCGCAGCCTCGGCCAGCGCCTTGACGCGGCCGTGATAGCGATATCCTCCCCGATCAAAGACCACCTTTTTGATCCCCCGGTCCAGGGCACGCCGGGCCAGCAGGGCTCCCACCTTGTCCGCCGCTTCGCAGTCGCTGCCGTGGGGCAAAACTTCGCGGAGCTCCCGATCCAGGCTGGAGGCTGCCGCCAGGGTGTGTCCGGACTGGTCATCGATGATCTGGGCATAGATATGCTTGTTGCTGCGAAAAACGTTAAGGCGCGGGCGCGCGGCAGTTCCGCTCACCTTCATGCGAACGCGCCGATGGCGCCGCTTGCGATTCTCGTTGCGCGACCTTATTTTGATCATTGCTTGCACCTCCCGGCTACCGCTACTTGCCGGCCTTGCCTACCTTGTGCCGGACATGCTCGCCCTCATAGCGGATCCCCTTGCCCTTGTAGGGCTCGGGCGGGCGAGCCTTCCGGATGACAGCGGCAAAATTGCCGACTCTCTGCTTGTCAATGCCCTTGACAATGATCTTGTTGGGAGCGGGCACCTCGAGCTCCATGTTCTCTTCAGGCTCGAAGACAACGGGATGAGAAAAGCCCACGTTCAAAACCAGCTTCTTGCCCTGCAGGTTGGCCCGGTAGCCCACGCCAACCAGCTCCAGGGTCCGGCTGAAGCCTTCGGTAACCCCGGTGATCATGTTCTGGATGAGGGTCCTGGTGAGGCCGTGCAGAGCCCTGTGCTCAGGGCTGTCGGAGGGCCGCTTCACCAGGATGCGGCCGTCTTCCTTCTCCACGAGCATGGCCGGCGGCAGCTCCCTGGACAACTGTCCCCGGGGCCCCTTGACGGTGATATGGTTGCCCTCTATATCGACCTGCACCTTTTCAGGTATATCGATGGGTTTTTTGCCGATGCGGGACATGGTTCACCTCCTCGCCGCCTTACCAGATATAGCAGATTACTTCCCCGCCGCAGCCTGCCTTGCGGGCCTCGCGGTCGGTCATGACTCCCTTGGAAGTGGAAATAATGGCCACGCCGAGCCCGCCGAGGACCTTGGGCAGTTCATCCTTCTTCGCATACACCCGCAAGCCCGGCTTGCTAATTCTCTTCAGGCCGGTGATCGCGCGCCGCGAATCGGGACCGTATTTCAGATATATCCGAACGATACCCTGCTTGCCATCCTCAATATACTCGTAGTCCTTGATAAACCCCTCTTCCTTCATGATCTGCGCCATGGCGCGCTTCAGCTTGGAAGCGGGGATGTCCACCGACGGATGCCGTACCATGTTGGCGTTGCGGATCCGGGTGAGCATATCGGCAATGGGATCGGTCATCATCGAGATCTACCTCCTCTCTAGCCTTTCATCATCTACCAACTGGCCTTCTTCACGCCAGGGATCTTACCCTCGTTGGCAAGTTGACGAAAGCAAAGGCGGCACATGCCAAACTTGCGCAGGTAGGCCCGCGGGCGCCCGCAAAGACGGCACCTGTTGTAGCGGCGCACCTCAAACTTTGGCTTGCGCTTGGCTTTGGCAATTTGAGATTTTTTGGCCATCCTTACCCTCCTTAAAGTATAAGCTTCACCCTCATGCGGCCCGGAAGGGCAGCCCCAACATGGTTAAAAGCTCCCTGGCCTCTTCGTCGGTCTTGGCCGAGGTCACAATGACAATGTCCATGCCGAGGATTTTTTCCACCTTGCTATACTCAATCTCGGGAAAGATGAGCTGCTCCCGCACGCCGATGGTAAAGTTGCCCCTACCGTCGAAGGAGTGCGGCGAAATGCCCCGAAAATCCCTTACCCTCGGCAGGGCCACGTTGAAGAGCTTATCCAGGAAATCGTACATGCGCACGCCCCGCAGGGTAACCTTGCAGCCGATGGGCATGCCCTCACGCAGCTTGAAGCTGGCCACCGACTTGCGAGCCCTGGTGATCACCGGGCGCTGCCCCGTAATCTGCATGAGGTCATTGACGGCGGCGTCGAGAACCTTGGGATTATCCTTTCCCTCGCCGATCCCCATGTTGATCACTACCTTGACCAGCCGGGGGACCTGGTAAATGTTTTTATAGTTGAACCGCTCCAGGAGGGCGGGTCGGACTTCTTTCAAGTATTTTTCCTTTAAGCGCGACATCTTCCACTCCCCCCTATTTATCCACCGCTTCACCGCATTTTTTGCAGGTCCGGACGCGCCGGCCGTCGGCGGTTAACCTCTTTCCAATGCGGGTCGGCTTGTTGCATGCCGGGCAGATGAGCATCACCTTGGAGACGGGCAGCGGGGCCTCCATCTCCCTGATGCCGCCCTGGGGCACCTTGGGGGTGGGCTTGGCATGCTTCTTAATCATGTTCACGCCTTCTACCTTCACCCGGCCCTCTTTGGGCAGGGCCATGATGACCTTTCCCTTTTTCCCCTTGTCCTTGCCCGAAAGAACGACCACGCGATCGCCCCGGCGAATGCTCATCTTTTTCTGTGTCATCTCCTGCCACCTCCCTGGGACCTCTAGATGACTTCGGGAGCCAGTGATATGATCTTCATGAATTCCTTTTCGCGCAGCTCCCGGGCAACAGGTCCAAAGATCCGCGTCCCGCGCGGGTTGTTCTGCTCGTTGATAATCACGGCGGCATTCTCGTCAAAATGGATATGCGAACCGTCCTTGCGGTTAAGTCGGCTCTTGGTGCGGACAATGACCGCCCGCACGATCTCGCCCTTCTTCACCGCTCCTCCGGGAGCGGCCTCCTTAACCGAAGCGATGATGATATCCCCCACGTGGCCCGCCTTGCGCCTGGAGCCGCCCATGACGCGGATGCAGAGAATCTTTTTTGCGCCGGAATTGTCGGCTACATTCAAGATGGTCTCGTTCTGAATCATCCTTGCCACTCCTTTCTTCCCTGCGGCTTCCGCGCAGATGAAGAATCTACAGCTGCGAACGCTGCACTATTTCAACCAGGCGCCACCTTTTGTCCTTGCTTAAAGGCCTGGTTTCCATGATTCTCACCAGGTCGCCCGTGTGCGACTCGTTGTGTTCATCGTGAAACTTGTACTTCTTCGTCCGCCTGATGGCTTTGCCGTAAAGGGGGTGATGCGTCGTCCGCGTCACGGCGACAACCCTGGTTTTATTCATCTTGTCGCTGACCACGATGCCGGTCAAAACCTTAGACTTCCGCTCTTTCTTCTCCACATCATCCGCCTCCCTTTACCCCATGGCCTTGGCTCAAGGCTCGCTCGCGCTGCACCGTTTTCACCCGGGCAATGGAGCGGCGCACTTCCTTGATGCGCATCACGTTTTCCAGCTGCCCCGTCGCCGCTTGAAAGCGGAGATTGAACAGCTCTTCCTTCAGCTCTTTTAGCTTCTCCGCCAGCTCCTCATCGTTCAGCTCGCGGATCTCTTTCACTTTCATTCAGCAACACCACCTGCATCCACCCTCTTGACAAACCTCGTTTTGAGGGGCAGTTTATTTGACGCCAGGCGGATGGCCTCCTTGGCGACATCCTCCCGCACCCCGGCCAGTTCAAACATGATCCGGCCCGGCTTGACCACGGCAACCCAGAATTCGGGCGACCCCTTCCCCTTGCCCATCCTGGTTTCCGCGGGCTTCTTGGTTACGGGCTTGTCGGGGAAGATGCGGATCCAGACCTTGCCGCCGCGCTTGATGTAGCGGGTCATGGCAATACGGGCCGCCTCAATTTGCCGACTCTGGACCCAGGCGGGTTCAAGGGCCTGCATACCGTATTCGCCAAACTGGATCTCCATGCCGCCCTTGGCCTTTCCCTTCATCCGCCCGCGATGCTGGCGCCGGTATTTTACCCTTTTCGGCATTAACATGATCTATCTTCCCTCCCCGCCAGGTTCGCGCCGGCTTCCCTTCTCCGGCAGAACCTCGCCTTTGTAGATCCACACCTTGACCCCGATGCGGCCGTAGGTGGTATGGGCTTCGGCGAAGCCGTAGTCGATATCCGCACGCAGGGTCTGCAGCGGCACTGTGCCCTCGCGATAGCTCTCGCTACGCGCCATCTCGGCGCCGCCCAGGCGCCCCTTGCAGGTGATCTTAACCCCCTTGGCGCCGGCGCGCATGGCCCGGAAGATGGCCTGCTTCATGGCCCGGCGGAAGGCAACCCGCCGCTTAAGCTGCGCGGCCACGCTTTCGGCAACCAGGTAGGCATCGAGATCGGGATTTTTAATCTCGATGATGTTTAGGTGCACCTTCTTGCCGGTCTTCTCCTCCAGCTCCTTGCGCAGCTGCTCCACCTCGGCACCGCCGCGGCCAATGACCATGCCGGGCTTGGCGGTGTGGATGTGGATCCGCAGCTTGTTGGCGGCTCGCTCGATCTCGATGCGGGAGATGCCGGCATTCTCCAGCCTGCCGCGGATGTGCTTCCGGATGTCCAGGTCTTCATGGAGCAGCTCGGTATAATTTTTATCCGCATACCAGCGCGCATCCCAGTCGCGGATTATGCCAATGCGAAAACCGATGGGGCTGACTTTCTGTCCCATTCCTAAACCCCCTTTCTCTCCCTGACAATTACGGTAATGTGGCTGGTAGGCTTGCGGATCAGGTAGCGCCGCCCCCTGGCGCGGGGCCGGATCCTCTTGTAGACCGGTCCCTCGTTGACAAAGATCTGATCTATATAGAGCCTGTTGCGGCGCATCTCGAAATTGTTCTCCGCGTTGGCGGCAGCGGATTGGACCACCTTGGCCACGATCCGGGAGGCCCGGTTGGGGGTGTAGCGCAAAATGCTCAGCGCTTCATCCACATCCTTGCGGCGCACCAGGTCAACCACGGCTCGCGCCTTGCGCGGCGAGATTCGTACAAATCGCGCCTCTGCCCTTGCTTCCATGCTCATGCAACCTCCTTAAGCTTACTTCAACGCAGTGGAGCGCTCGGTATGGTGGCCGTGTCCCCGAAAGGTGCGCGTGGGGGCGAACTCGCCCAGCTTGTGCCCAACCATATCTTCACTGATATAAATGGGGATGTGCCTGCGCCCGTCATGCACGGCAATGGTATGCCCCACCATTTCCGGGAAGATGGTCGAGCGCCGCGACCAGGTTTTGATCACCTTTTTCTCCCCTTTTTCGTTCATGCGCCGGATCTTCTTCAACAAGTGCTCATCGGCAAAAGGCCCTTTTTTAAGCGAACGGCCCATATATTCCCAACCTCCTTTCAGAACACGGCGGTAATGTTAACCCTTCCGCGGGCGCACAATAAACTTGTCGCTCGCCTTCTTCTTCTTGCGAGTCTTGTAGCCAAGAGTAGGCTTGCCCCACGGGGTTACCGGGCTCTTCCGCCCAATGGGCGCCTTGCCCTCGCCGCCGCCGTGGGGATGGTCCACCGGGTTCATCGCCGAGCCTCGCACTGCCGGGCGCCGGCCCAGCCAGCGGCTCCGCCCGGCCTTGCCGATGCGGATGTTCTCGTGCTCCACGTTCCCCAGCTGCCCGATGGTCGCCCGGCAGTCAAGGGGGATCAGCCGCACCTCGCCCGAGGGGAGGCGCATGTGCCCGTAATCGCCTTCCTTCGCCACCAGCTGCGCCGCCGCTCCGGCGGAGCGGGCAATCTGGCCGCCGGCGCCGGCCTTGAGCTCGATGTTATGCACAAAGGTGCCCACGGGAATGGCGCGCAGGGGCATGGCATTGCCAGGGCGGATCTCCGCCTTCTCCCCGGACATGACCGTCTGGCCCACCTGCAGGCCCAGCGGCGCCAGGATATAGCGCTTTTCGCCGTCGGCATAATGAAGCAGGGCAATGTGGGCCGAGCGATTGGGATCGTACTCGATCCCGGCCACGCGGGCGGGGATGTTGTCCTTGTTCCGCTTGAAATCAATAATGCGGTATTTCCGCTTATGCCCGCCGCCGCGGCGGCGTACCGTAATCCTGCCGTAAACATTGCGCCCGGCTGTCTTCTTCAGGGCTACGAGCAGGGACTTTTCGGGCTCCTTCTTGGTAATCTCTTCAAAAGTGCTAACCGTATAAAAGCGCCGCCCCGGCGAGGTAGGCTTGTATCTCCGCAAACTCACTTTCCGCTGCCTCCTTTCTTAGCGGCCTTCGAAGAGCTCGATGGGCTTGCTGCCTTCAGCCAGCGTGACGATGGCCTTCTTCCAGCGAGGCGTGTGGCCCTCGGGGAAGCGTCCCAGGCGCTTCTTTTTGCCCCGATAGTTGGCCGTGTTGACCGCCTTGACCTTGACATCAAAAATTTCTTCCACGGCGCGTCTTATCTCAATCTTGTTGGCATCCCGGGCCACGGCGAAGGTATACTTGTTCTCTTCGAGCAAGCCCGTGGACTTTTCCGTTACGATGGGGCGAATGATAATGTCACGGGGATCCTTCATGAACCGAACACCTCCTGGACCTTCTCCAGGGCTTCCCGGGAGAGAATGAGATACTCATGGTTCAGGATATCAAGCACGTTCAGTTGCGCCGCGGTAAGCGTCTTTACCCCGGGCAGGTTCCGCGCCGACTTGATCACGTTCACATCGGGCTGGGCGGTGACCAGGAGGGCGCTTCCGGAGACCTGCAGATTCTCCAGGAGGCGCACCACGGCCTTGGTTTTTGGCTGCTCGATCTGGAAGTCATCCACCACGATAAGCTTTCCTTCGCGGACCCTGTCGCTCAAGGCCGAAGCGAGCGCCGCCCGGCGAACCTTCTTGGGCACGCGATAAGCATAGCTGCGCGGGTGGGGCCCGAAGACAACGGCGCCTCCCACCCAGATAGGCGAGCGGATGCTGCCGTGGCGAGCCCGGCCCGTGCCCTTCTGCGGCCAGGGCTTGGCCCCGCCGCCGCGCACAAGGCTGCGGTTTTTCGTGGCCGCCGTGCCCTGCCGGCGCCGAGCCCTCTGCGCAATGGCCGTGTAGTACAGCGCCCCCTTCTTCAGAGGTGCGTCAAAGAGCCCCGCCTGGACCTCGAGCTCGCTCAGCTGCTCGCCGTCCCGGTTGTATAATGTCAGCTTGGGCATGATCAGGGCTTCTCCTTTCATCATCCTTCACTTAAACCTTTCTCTTTTTCGTTTCCCTAACTTCCACCAGGCCTCCCCGCGGGCCGGGAACGGAACCTTTCACCACCAGGATGTTTTTCTCGCCATCAGCCTGCATCACCCGCAGGTTCTGCACAGTGCGCCTCCGGCCGCCCATCCTTCCAGGCAGGGGACGGCCCTTAAACACCCGGGCCGGGTCGACGGCGCCGAGAGAGCCGGGCCCGCGGTGGTAGTGGGAGCCGTGGCTCGTGGGGCCGCGGCCAAAGCCCAACCGCTTAACGGTGCCGGCAAATCCCTTGCCCTTGGAGATGGCGCTTACATCTACGTAATCGCCGGGCGAAAAGATATCGGCGCGCAGCTCGTGGCCGGGCTCGTATGCCGAGGGATCATCCACCTTGAACTCCCGCAGCCAGCGGCAGGGCTTTACGCCGGCGCGCTTGAAGTGGCCCCGCAGGGGGCGGTTGACCCGCTGCTCTTTTTGCTCCTTGAATGCGACCAATGCGACCTGGATGCTGTTGTAGCCGTCCGTGGCGACGCTTTTGACCTGGGTAACATAGCACGGTCCGGCCTCGAGGACGGTTACCGGCACCGCATGCCCCCGCTCGTCAAAGATCTGCGTCATGCCAACTTTGCGCGCAAGTATGGCCTTGCTCATATTGCGACGACACCTCCTGCTAACAGAAGCCTACAATTTAATTTCAATGTCCACTCCAGCAGGGAGGTCCAGCCTCATTAAAGCGTCGATCGTCTTCGACGTGGGGTCGTAAATGTCAATCAGACGCTTATGAGTCCGCATTTCAAACTGCTCCCTGGAATCCTTGTATTTATGCGGAGCCCGGATAACGGTGTAAAGGCTCCTCTCCGTGGGCAGGGGCACCGGCCCGGACACTTCGGCCCCGGTCTGCCTTGCCGTCTCCACGATTTTCCCGGCGGACTGATCCAGCAGCTTGTGGTCAAAACCTTTCAGCCTGATGCGGATTTTCTGGCTAGCCATATATCCATGCCTCCTTGCTCAGCGCTCCATGAAAACCCCGGCGCGTCGCGGCTATTTACTCGATCACTTCGGTAACCACGCCGGCGCCCACGGTGCGGCCCCCTTCGCGAATGGCAAAGCGAAGGCCCGATTCAATGGCCACCGGGGTAATCAGCTCAATCTCCATGTTGATATCATCGCCGGGCATGACCATCTCCACACCCTCGGGCAGCTTGATCGTGCCCGTCACATCGGTGGTGCGAACATAAAACTGCGGCCGGTAACCCTGGAAGAACGGCGTATGACGACCGCCCTCCTCCTTCTTCAGCACGTAAACCTGCGCTTTAAACCTCG
>JAAZIN010000039.1 GCA_012800855.1 Bacillota bacterium | reverse complement strand
CTACTAAACGAACTATTTCCATGAGGAACCTCGACCTCCTTTGGGGGTTTGTTCGAATGTGAGGTTCCTCTTCTATTTCCATATGGAAATATCCTCCATAACCCTACAGTAATTTTACACTAACAACGCAGGTTGTTACCATGCCAAGCAAAATACCCCTCGATGCCGGCCTCACCCAATTAAGGCAAACACAATTAGCAATATGCAGCAAAGAAGAGTTGCGTATTAACGGGCGGGCGTGAAAATCCGTCCATTTTAAATCCCCCCTGCCCCCCTTCAAAGGGGGGGTATAAGTCCCTAGTGTCTCACAATAGGCGGGTTGGAGAAAAGAATAAAAAAGTGGGACACCAAGGTACGTCCCCGGTGTCCCACTTTGGGTTGGGGCGAGTTTAGGCGAATGCCTCGGGAACGTTTTTCAGCTGGGCGTAGCTGAAGACGGGGCCGTCCTTGCAGACGTAGAGGTGCCCCGCGTTGCAGCGGCCGCACTTGCCAATGCCGCACTTCATCCTGTTTTCCAGGGTGGTGTAGATCTGCTCGTCGGCAAAGTTGAGCTTCTTCAGGTTTTCCAGGACAAAGCGGATCATGATGGGCGGGCCGCAGGTAATGGCGATGGTGTTTTCCGGCGAGGGGCTTACCTCCATGAGCAGGGAGGGCACAAAGCCCACGTAGTGCGGCCACCCCTCCTCCGCCACGTCGATGGAGAGGTGGCAGCAGACGCCCTCGCATTTCGCCGCCTCGGCAAATTCGTTCTTGAAGCAGAGATCCCCCGAGGTGCGGGCGCCGTAGATCATGGTGAGGCCGGCGTAGTCTTTCATGTTGGCCTTGACATACTCCACGATGGGGCGCAGTGGCGCCTGGCCGATGCCGCCGCCGATGGTGAGGATCTTCTTCCCCTTCCACTCCTCCACGGGGAAGCTGTTCCCGTAGGGGCCGCGCACGGTCATCTTGTCGCCGGCCTCCAGCTGGTGCAGCGCCGTGGTGACCTTGCCCGCCTTCATCACCGAGAAGCGCAGGTAGCCCTCCTCCGTCGGCGAGGAGGAGATGGAGATCATGCTCTCGCCCACGCCGAGCACGCCGATCATGGCGCACTGGCCGGGGCGGTGGCTCCAGCTCTCGCGCACGGCGGGGTCGTCGAAGACCACCTTAAAGGTCTTGATGCAGCGCTCGCCGCCGGTTTCATACCAGGTGTCCACGATCGTCGCCGTATGGGGAATGTAGGGATTGCCCTGATTTTTCATGGCGCCGCCTTCACCTGCCTTAAAATGTCGATAAGGTCAATGTTGACCGGGCATAGGTTGGAGCACCGCCCGCAGCCGACGCAGGCGATGACCCCGAACTTATCGACATAATAGGAATACTTGTGGTTGATCCGGTTCCGGGTCCGCTCCCGGCGGGTGGGACGGGGGTTGTGCCCCGAGGTGTGCTTCGTGTATTCGGCGTACATGCACGAATCCCACATGCGGCAGCGCCGCCCCGCCGCGCCCTCCACCTCGTCCTGGATGTCGAAGCAGTGACAGGTGGGGCAGAGGTAGGTGCAGATGCCGCAGCCCAGGCAGGCTGCAGAAACCCTCTGCCAGAGGGGATCCTCCCACAGCCCGGGCAGCGCCTCGGGGATTCCCGCGGTATCCACGCTGCGCTTGATCTTGGCCGCAGCCTCCTGCGCCAGCTGCTCCTTCCGCTGCAGGGCATCGGCGCCGGCCTCCTGGAGCAGGTCCTTGAACTCATCAAGAAGAGCCTGCCCCTTGTCGGTGAGCCCCTCCAGGAGGTAGCTCTCTCCCAGGTCCACCATGAGAATGTCTAGGCCTTCCGTGGATGCCGGGCCTCCTCCCACCGAGGTGCAGAAGCAGTTGAGGCAGGGCTCGCTGCAGGCCAGCCCGATGATGGTGGCCAGCTCGCGGCGCTTCAGGTAGTAGGGATCCTCGTAGTCCCAGCGGAAGAGCTTATCCACGATGGCCATGGCGCGGGCGTCGCAGGGGCGCACCCCCAGCAGGACGGCCGCTTCATCGATGGCGGGGAGCTCCATCCCTTCCTCTCCCTCTGCGAAACGGAAGAGCGTCTCCGTCTGGGGAAAGAGCAGCGCCTTGGGGGGCACGGTGGTGTTCCCCTCGTCGAGCGTCACGGTATCACCCGCGGCAACGGGGGCAAATTTCTTTATGCCGCCCTGCAGCGCCGGCGCAAAGAGGTTCTTGCCGGCAAGCCTCCCCGTAAATTCTGGCCATTTATCTTTAGGCAACAGCATTGCTGACATCTCGCTCTCACCACCTCTACAGGATAAATTCCTCTGGGTCTTCCGGCCTGTAACTGGCCTGGAAGGGTTCGCCCTCCGCATCCAGGCCCGGTTCAAAGCCGTATTCTTCGCGCACCGTTTTCGCCAGCTTTCGGTTCAACCGGCCCAGGGGAATACCGGCCGGGCAGACCCGCTCGCACTCGCCGCACTCGATGCAGCGCCCGGCAAGGTGAAAGGCCCGGGCCAGGTGGAAGGCGGTGTTCTCGGAGAAGTTAAAGGCGCGGTTGACCCAGGTGGGGTTGAGGCGGTCGAGGATGCAATCCTCGCAGTAGCACAGGGGGCAGACATTCCGGCAGGAATAACAGCGGAGGCATTTTGAGAATTGCTCCTCCCAGTAGGCCCACCGCTCCGGCGCGCTCTTGGCTTCAATCTCACCCACGCCGCTGTCTTCGGCGGGTTCCCACGGCTGTACCGGCTCTCCCACGGTAGCATCGCTGATCACCGGGTTGGGATGGCGGCAGAGACGGCATTTTTCCGCCAGCGCCTCCGCGCGGGGGACGACTATCTCCTGCCCGTTGTGCACCAGCAGGAAATCATCCCCCTGCCATCTCATCTCCACGGGAGCCTCCGTCTCCGGGTATTTCTCCGCCAGCAGCTTCCAGTCCACCATCCCCGGGCAGGGCAGGCCCACCACGATCACCCGGTCGCGGTTGATGCCCTTTTCCACCAGCAGCTGGTTGACCGCCCGGCTGTCGCAGCCCTTGACCAGCAGGGCCACCTTGCGCTCGTCGGGCTGCTGCCCCCGGGGAACGGGCAGCCTCTCCACCAGGGTCAGGTAGGTGGCCAGGTTGGAGATACAGAGGGGAGAGAAGATGAGCTCTTCGACCCCGGCAGCGTCCTCGATAAAATAAGGCGACACGCGGTAGCCGAAGGTGCCCCGGCGCCAGCCGATAAGATATTTCACGTCCTCCCGGGAGACGATCCCGGCGGCAGTTTCGCGCAGTTTATTCAGATCCATGGCGACCCCTCCTCACCAGCCGATTTGCCGGCGCCTGAACTGGTTAAAGGGCCCGGCAGCCCTGGCGTCTTCTACCGCTTTTTCCACGACTTCCTTCCACTTGTGCCCCTCCGAGGCGGAGACCCAGCTCATGTTGAAGCGGCGCGGGTCCACACCGATATATTCCAGGAGCTCCTTGAGCAGCTTCAAGCGGCGCCGGGCGTAGAAGTTCCCCTCCATGTAGTGGCAGTCGCCGGGATGGCATCCCGAGATGAGGACCCCGTCAGCGCCCTGCTGCAGGGCGTTGACCACGAACAGAGGGTTGACCCGGCCGGAGCACATGACCCGGATAACCTTGATATTGGCCGGGTACTGGATGCGGCTCGTCCCGGCCAGGTCGGCCCCAGCATAGGAGCACCAGTTGCACAGGAAGGCCACAATGTTGGGTTCAAATTGCTCGCTCATCTCGTCCCCCCCAATGCCGCAATTTGTGGTAGTATCTGCCGGTCGCGGAAGGACCTCGGCTGGATGGAGTCGGAGAGGCAGCCGGCGGAGCAGGAGCCGCAGCCCTTGCAGAGCGCCTCGTTGACCCGGGCCACCTCCACCATGTGCCCCATGCGGTTCACCGTGACCAGCTCAATGGCGCTGTAGGGGCAGATGGAGACGCAGAAGCCGCAGCCCCGGCAGGTTGCTTCGTTCACTTCCGCCACCTGGGCATCGATGGCCACCTTGCCCCGGGCCAGCGGGATGAGGGCCGAAGCGGCAGCTCCCTTGGCCTGGGCCACGGTATCGGGGATATCCTTGGGCCCCTGGCAGCAGCCGGCGAGATAGACGCCGTCGGTGGCCGTATCCACGGGGCGCAGCTTGGGATGCGCCTCGAGGAAGAAGCGGTCCGGCGACTGGGAGAGCCGCAGCAGCTCGATGATCTTGCGGGCATCGCGGCGGGGCTCCAGTCCCACCGCCAGCACCACCAGGTCCACCTCGTCTTCCAGGGGGGTGGCGGTAAGGGTGTCTTCCACCTTGATCACCAGCTTATTCCCCCGCCGGAAGATCTCCGAGGGATTGCCGCGCACGTAGCGGATGCCCTCGCGGCGGACGCGATCGTAGAATTCTTCAAAGCCCTTCCCGAATGCGCGCACATCCATGTAGTAGACGCGAACCCGGGCGTCGGGTATCTTATCCTTCACCAGGTGGGCCTGCTTGGCCGTGTACATGCAGCAGACGCGGGAGCAGTACTCGTTGCCCACGCTTTTGTCGCGGGAGCCGACGCACTGGATGAAGGCGATATCCTTCGGCACAATCTCCTCTTCCCCGTTGTGGATGACGATGTTCCCGCCAGTGGGCCCGGAGGCGGAGACAAGGCGCTCCATCTCCAGCCCGGTGATGACGTTGGGGTAGTCGGCGTAGCCGTACTCGGGCTTCTTCGTGGGGTCGAAGACGTCGAATCCTGTCGCCACCAGGATGGCGCCCACCCTGAAGGAAACGATCTCGTCTTCCTGCTCGAAGTCAATGGCCCCGGCGGGGCAAGCTTCGACACATTTCGGGCCCTTGCCGCACTTGCCCCGGGTGAGGAAGAGGCATTTCTCCGGGTCAATGGTGTACTTGGCCGGGACCGCCTGCGGGAAAGGCAGGTAGATGGCCCCTCTCTTCCCCAGCCCCTCGTCGAATTCGTTGGGGATGCGGCCGGCGAGGCGGCATTCCTTGGCGCAGGCGCCGCAGCCGGTGCACTTGCTCACGTCCACGTAGCGCGCCTTCTTGCGCACCTTGACCTCGAAGTTGCCGATGTAGCCGCTGACCTCCTCCACCTCGGAGTAGGTGAAAAGCTCGATGTTGGGGTGGTTGGCGGCGTCAACCATCTTCGGGGTGAGGATGCAGGCGGAGCAGTCCAGGGTGGGAAAGGTTTTGTCCAGCTGGGCCATGCGCCCGCCCACCGAGGGGCTCTTCTCCACCAGGTAAACCTTGAACCCGGCATCGGCGATATCCAGCGCCGCCTGGATGCCGGCGATGCCGGCGCCGATGACCAGGGCGGAAGGCTCGGCATCCACCTCCCGGGAGGTGAGCGGCTCGAGGAGGCGTGCCTTGGACACGGCGGCGGCGACCAGCTGCTTCGCCTTCTCCGTGGCCGCCTCCCGGTCCTCGTGCACCCAGGAGCACTGCTCCCTGATATTGGCCATCTCCAGGAAATAGGGGTTCAGGCCCGCCTCCTGGAGCGCCTTGCGAAAGGTGGGCTCGTGCATGCGCGGCGAGCAGGAGGCCACCACCACCCGGTTCAGCCCCTTCTCCTTGATATCCTCTTTAATCAGGAGCTGCCCGGGATCGGAACACATGTAGGCATAGTTGCGCGCAATCACCACGTTGGGCAAGCCTTTCGCGTATTCTGTCACCGCCTCCACATCGACGGTCGCGGCGATGTTGATTCCGCAGTGACAGACATAGACGCCCACTTTCGGTTTTTCCGTCATCTGGCTATTCATCCTCCCACAGAGATTCACCCATTCTGCAGCGGCGCCGCTATCCTTTCAGCTCCTTCAGCTTCTCGGTGAGCTTGGGCACAACCTTGAACAGGTCGTCGATGATGGCGTAGTGCGCCACGGCAAAGATGGGTGCATTGGGATCCTTGTTGATGGCCACGATGGTCTTGGCCCCCTTGATGCCGGCCACGTGCTGGAAGGCGCCGGAGATGCCCATGCAGAGATAGAGCTTGGGCTTCACCGTCTTGCCGGAGGTGCCCACCTGGCGATCGGGAGGCAGCCAGCCGGCGTCGCAGGCGGCGCGCGAACCGCAGAGGTCGGCCTTCATCACCTGGGCCAGCTCCTCGGCAATGGGCAGGTTCTTGTCTTCCTTCAAGCCGCGGCCGATGCCCACCAGGATTTCGGACTGGGTAATGTCCACGTCGCCAACCTCGGCCTCGATGTATTCCACGAACTTGCGGTAATCAAGGTCTTCCTTCAAGGGCGATTCAATCTTCTCCACGGCGCCCTGGCCCGCCGGCTCGGGAGCCTCGAAGGCGGCCTCGCGGACCGTGACCAGGCAGGTGTCGGCCGGCTTAAAGGCAATGCGCGCGTTGACCTTGCCCGAGTAGAGCTGCCTGGTGGCCTTGAGGACGCCGTCTTCCACCTCCAGGCCCACGATGTCGGCCACGAAGGGCAGGTTCTTCTCCACGGCCAGCGCCGGGGCCAGGTCAACGCCCTGGGCCGTCTGCCCCAACATGACCAGGCTGGGTTTTAAATCATCGATCAAGGCGGAGAGCACCTTCTGGTACTTGTCGGAGTTGTAGTCGGCAAAGAGGGGATCGTCCACCACGAGGACTTTTACGCCGTAGGAAGCAATTGTCTCGGCCATTTTGTCCACGCCGCTGCCGATGAGCAGGGCCGTCACTTCGCCGCCTAGGGCCCCGGCGATGGAAGGAGCCAGCGCCAGCATTTCAAAGGTAATATCTCTCAACTCTCCCTGGCGGTGTTCCGCCAGCAACAAGACGTTGCCCATTAGACCAGACCTCCCTTAACCAGAATGGTGGCCAGCTTCTCGGCCTTTTCGTCGGGATCGCCTTCAATGATTTCCGCCTTCGACTCCACCTCGGGGATGTAGAGCTTCTCCAGGACAATATGCGAGGCGTTGGCGTCCACTTCCCCGGCGGCGATGCCCAGGTCGTCAAGGTTGACCACTTTAAGCTCCTTCTTCTGGGCTTCGCGGATGCCGCGAATGGGGGCGTAGCGGGGCTCGTTGATCCCCGTCTGGATGGTGAGCACGGCGGGGAGGGTCAGCTCCACCACTTCCATGAGCCCGCCTTCGAGCTCGCGGTGCGCCTTCACCTTGCCGTCCAGGATCTCCACCTTTTTCACGTAGGCGGCGTGGGGAACACCCAGCAGCTCGGCCAGGGCTACCCCGGTGACGGCGTTGCCGTAGTCGCTGGCCATGCAGCCGGTAAGGACGAGGTCAAACTCCTGTCCCTTGATTGCTCCGGCCAGGACCCGGGCCACCATGATGGGGTCATAGGCGGCAATGCGCTCGTCCTCAATGCGGATGGCATTGTCGCAGCCCTTGGCCAGGGCCATGCGGATCATCACTTCGGACTGCTTCGGCCCGATGGAGACCACGGTGACGCTGCCGCCATGCTTCTCCTTGATCTGGACGGACTCTTCCACGGCGTAGTTGTCGGCATCGTTGATGTCAAAGGAGAAACGGCTGCTGTCAACGGCCGTACCCTCCGGGTTGAGTTTAACCTCCGCTTCCGAAGTATCGGGCACATACTTAATGCAGGTGAAAATTTTCATTTAATCCTCCACCTCCTAAGCGGGATTTGTTTTATCCTGGTCAACTTCCAGCTCCCCCAGGAGCTCCATGATTTCAACCACCCGCATCTCCTCCTCGTAGCCCAGCGCCTTCACGGCATCTTCCAGGGTGAGGACGCAGAAGGGGCAGGCCACAGCCACGATGTCCGCCCCGAGAGCACGGGCATCCCGGATCCGCGTCTCGGCGAGGCGCTCCTTTTTCGATTCCGACTCTACCCACATCTTCCCGCCGCCTCCTTCGCAGCAGAGGCTGCGCTCGCGGGACCGGTCAAATTCAACCAGCTCCACCCCATCTACGGCCTTCAGCAGGCGGCGGGGCTCGTCGAAGACGCCGCTCTGCTTGCCGAGATAGCAGGGGTCGTGAAATACGATCTTCTTGGCCAGGCCGCCCTTGAAGGCCAGCTTCCCCTGCTCCAGCAGCTCGGCCAGCAGCTGCGTGTAATGGAGCACCGGCTTCTTCAGGTTGGGGTAGCGGGTCCTGAAGGTGGTAAAGCAGTGCGGCGAGAGGGCGACAATCCGCTCGGCCTGGTAGCCGTTGAGGAGTTCGGTGTTGTCCTCCACGATCATTTCAAAGAGGCCCTCTTCGCCGAGGGTGAAAACCTCGCTGCCGCAGCAGGATTCGTCATCGCCGAGAAAGGCGTAATTCACGCCGGCGCCTTTGAGAAGGCGCACCAGGTTCTGGGCAATGACCTGGACCCGCGGGTCGTAGGCAATGGTGCAGCAGACGAAGAAGAGATTCTCCACCGGCTGATCAGGCTGGGCGATGGGCACATCCAGCCCTTCCATCCAATCGCTGCGTGTTGCCCGCGGCTTCTCCCAGGGGTTCCCTTCGCGAAAAACAGATTCCAGGGCATCCCGCACCGAGGGCTGGGTTTTGCCGCTTTCCACGAGGAGCGAGCGGAGGCCGATGAGCACCTCCAGGGGCTTCAGCCCCTTGGGACAGCGGACGGCGCAGGTATGGCAGGCGGTGCAGTCCCAGATCTCCGCCGCCCTGGCGAGCTCCTCCAGCAGCTCTTCGTTGTAGGCATCGTAGACGAAACGGCGCACATTCAAGTTGGTGCGCACCGTCACCGGGCAGCCGCCGGTACAGCGCCCGCACTGGATGCAGCCCAGCAGGTCAAACCTTTCCGTAAAAGTCTGGTTTTCGGTCATCTCCATAACCCCGCATCAAATGGATTATTTTTCAGCAGGCCGCGCCAACAGCCCGACAAGTGGAAATGTTGTTAATGGTCTGACCATCAACCCCCTTTTGAACTTTAAGAAAAGAATCTTTAATGTGTCAATACAAACCTACAGTCATAAGCCTTCGACATTATTGGGATTAAATCCTGCCAGAAATCAGTGTATGTTCTAAAATATTTTACATCTGTCAACTATTGATCCGGCAAAGAATAATATTCATCCCGCCCGGGCAAAATAACTGTTAAACTTTATACCTGCCAACCTGGATCAGGAGGTGACGGCCATGGAAGCCTCTAAGCTGCACCCCGCCGAGCTTAACGAAGAAGCGCTGCAGATCCTGCGCGAGGCCGAAGCGTCCATCAATCGCATCATCGGCTCCGCCTCGGAGATCTACCTGCTTGCCCTCAAAAGCGAAGAATAAACATGCCCGGCACAGCCAATTGGAAGTTAACAATATCTAGTTTTATTGTTAACTTCTATTTTTTTGGCCTTGGCACAGCTGCAAAATCTGCTGACTTGTTTACTAAATTGGCTAATCACCTCCCTAATTGAAATTACATTTATGGAGGAAGATTGTATTTTTATGAAATTATTTCATGTGAAAAAAAGGTATTCGCCTATTTATGTCGAATAAAACTGTTTACCATCCTTTTTATGAGGTGAAAAAAATTGGAACATGAAAAAGAACCCAGCCTTCACCATCAAATTGAAATCCTAAGAGAGAAGCTGCACCAGCAGGAAGACATTACCAACGGCGACGCCCTGAAGATAAGCAACGAACTGGACCAGCTTATCCTCGAAGTGATGAAAAGCGGCAAGCCAAAGCTTTAGGGTCAGAATATGGTAATTTCCCCTGCTTTGTCTCCCGTGATCTCGCCAATTTGAAACCCCTCAGCTTTCCCTCTGCTTAAAGCTGCCCGCAGCGCCTCGGCCCGCTGCGGGGAAACGGCGATCAACAGCCCCCCGGAGGTCTGGGGATCAAAGAGGATGGTTAGCCACTCCGCTTTCTCCTCTTCCGCTCCCGTCCAGTTGACGGCTTCTTCAAAATGCTTGAGATTGCGGTAAGCCCCCCCGGGAACGAATCCGCAGGCGGCCAGCTCCCTAGTGCGCGGATAGAGGGGGATGTCCTCTTTATTTATGGCCGCGCCGGCGCCGCTGTTAATGAGCATCTCGTGCAGGTGGCCCAGCAGCCCGAAGCCGGTTATGTCCGTGGCCGCGGAGGCCCCTGCCTCCAGCATGGCCGCCGAGGCGGCGGCATTGAGGGCAGCCATGCCCTGCAAGGCCTCCGCCGCCTCCGCTTCCCCCAGCTGCTCCCCCTTTAGGGCGGTGGTGATGATGCCGGTGCCGATGGGCTTGGTCAAAAAGAGCAGGTCTCCCGGGCGGGCGCCGCCGCTGGTGATCATCCGTCGCGGGTGCACCAGGCCGGTTACGGAGAGGCCGTACTTGGGCTCGGCATCGTCCACGCTGTGCCCGCCGATGAGCACGGCCCCCGCCTCCCTGATCTTGTCAAAGCCGCCGCGGAGGATCTCCTCCAGTAGCTGCAGGGGCTGCCGTTCGGCGGGGAAGCAGACCAGGTTCAGTGCCGTCAGCGGCTTCGCCCCCATGGCATAGAGATCGCTGAAAGCGTTTGCCGCCGCGATCTGCCCGAAAAGATAGGGGTCGTCGACAACGGGGGTAAAAAAGTCGATGGATTGCACCAGCGCCGTCTCGTCATCAAGGCGGTAAACGCCGGCGTCGGCGTAATGCTGCTCCCGGTTAAGGTAGTTGGGATCGTCTATGGAGGGCAAGCGGCACAGGACCTGTGCCAGGGCTCCCGGCCCGATCTTGGCCGCTCACCCGGCGCTCGCGGTCATGGCCGTGAGCCGGATCTCCTCTTTATTCGACAAGGTGACACCTCCTCCCGCGCCGCCGGCCATGATGCGGCAGAAGCCGCGCCCGGCGCCGCCTCGGCCGGGCCGCTCACAGCTTCAGGGGGACGCGGTAGTCGCCCACGCGGCGGGTCAACTTGAGCCCGTCAAAATGCTCCAGCAGCAATTGCATAATCTTCCGCGAGCTGCCGGTAAGATCCCGGAACTGGGCCAGGGTGATGGTCCCGGACTGGGCAAAGTGGCGCCGCAGCAGCTCAATGGCCGCGTCGTAAGCCTCGCGGTGAAAGTAGAGTTCCTCGTTTATTTTAACCAGGCGGCCGCGGTTTACCAGGTAGCTGTAGTAATCTTCCTGGCGCCGGCTGTCGATGCCCGCGCGGGCCAGCGCCTCCCTGGCCGAGGGGGGCTGGAAGCGGGCGGCGGCATAGATTTCGGCCAGGCGATCCAGCTGCGCCTGCTCTTCCGCCGAGGGCCGCGGGGCAAAGCCTTCGCCGCTGACTAGATCCTCTTTCAGCACAATCTTCCCCCGCTCCTGAAGCTGCGCCAGGAGGAGGTCGTACTCTCGCAGGCTCAGGGCCGCCGGCAGGGCTCCCTTTAGCTCCGCCCTGGAGATACCGGCCCGCAGGGGGTGGCGGCGGTGAAAATCCTCCAGCCGGCGCAGCAGGCGCTCCTCCCACTGGGCCATGACTTTTTGCGGGAGATAGCTTTCGCCCAGCTTCACGGCGGCGCCTTTCTGGAGCAGCCCCTCCAGGATCTCCTTGACCTGTCCCTCCTCCAGGCGCACCTCCCGGGCCAGGCGGGCGGGGTCGGCAATGAGCAGCTCCTCCAGCTTGCGGTAAACGAAAGCCTCGTCCCCTCCCGCCTCCGGCTCCTGCGCCAGCTGCTCCAGGTGGGCAAAAGACTCGCGGCGGAAGCGGCGGTGCCGCGAGGGGGCGGGGTCGAGAACGCGCCCTCCCCCGATGGTGGTCATGGGGGAGTAAGAGCGGATGATGAAGGGATCGCCCCGGTCGGCCACCAGGGGATGCTGCAGGCGGCACTGGACGATGGCGTCCTCGCCGGGTGGCAGCTCGTCGCGGTCGAGCAGCAGCAGCCGCGCCACCACGCGGGCGGTCCCCAGGAAAAAGTGGACAGGATCGAGATTTTTCAGCGGGCGGGGAGCGGAGGGCAGCAGGGTAAGGGAGGCGTCAATAAGCTTCGTGGTGCGGTAATAGCCGGGGGAGGCGACGACGCAGCCGCGGTGGATCTCCCACTTCTCCACGCCGGCCAGGTTCAGGGCCACACGCTGCCCGGCCTCGGCCCGTTCCACGTCGCGCCCGTGCACCTGGATGTTGCGCACTCGCGCCTCCCGGCCGGGGGGGACGATTTCAACCCTGTCCCCCACCTTAACGCGGCCGCGGAAGAGGGTTCCCGTAACGACGGTGCCGAAGCCGGCGATGGTAAAGGAGCGATCCACCGGCAGCCGCAGCGGCCCCGACTTGTCCCGGGGCGGGAGATGGCGCACTGCCGCGGCGATGAGCTCTTTCAGCTCTTCGATGCCTTCCCCGGTAAGGGCGGAGACCTCGTGCAGCGGCGCTCCTTCCAGGAAGGTTCCCTTGAGTTCCCCGGCAACCTCCTCCCGCACCAGCTCCCGCCACTCCTCGTCCACAAGATCGATTTTCGTGAGCACCACGATGCCCTTGCGGACGCCCAGGAGCTGCAATATCTGCAGGTGCTCCCTGGTCTGGGGCATGACTCCCTCGTTGGCGTCGATGACCAGCAGGACCAGGTCCATGCCGGCCGCCCCGGCGAGCATATTGTGAATGAAGCGCTCGTGGCCGGGAACATCGACCACCCCGGCCAGGCCCACGCCGGGAATCTCCAGGGGGGCAAAGCCCAGATCTATGGAGATGCCCCGCTTTTTCTCCTCTTCCAGGCGGTCGGTGTCCACCCCGGTAAGAGCCTTGATCAGGACGGTTTTACCGTGATCGACGTGTCCCGCAGTGCCGATAACCAGGTGTTCCAATGGGACCAGTGCCTTTCAATTTATGCTCACTATAAGGTGGCGATTACGCCTCTTCCAGGGCGGCGGCCAGGGCCTGCCGGAGCAGCGCCTCCTCCCCGGGGTCCACGGTGCGCAGGTCCAGCAGCAGCCGCTCCTGCTGCAGCCGCACCATGACCGGCGGGCTGCCGCCGCGAAGGCGCGCGGCCAGGGCCGACGGCTCCACCCCGGGAGCCCGCAGGGAAACAAGCATGGTGGGCAGCTCCGCCGTGGGCAGGGCGCCGCCGCCAACGCGGGAGGAACCCTCCAGCAGCTCCACCTCCAGCCGGGGGAAGCAGTCCCTCAGCCAGGCGGCCAGGGCCGCGGCCCGCTCCCGCAGCCTGGAGAGGGACACCGCCAGCGCCCGCCAGATGGGGATTTCGGCTATGGCCTTCTCCTCGTCGAGGTAGAGGCGCAGAGTGGCCTCCAGGGCGGCCACGGTGAGCTTGTCAACGCGCAGCGCCCGCGCCAGCTGGTTGCGGCGGATCTGCTCGATGAGATGGCGCCGCCCCACGATAATCCCCGCCTGCGGCCCCCCGAGCAGCTTGTCGCCGCTGAAGGTGACGAGATCCATCCCCGCGGCGACGCTGTCCTGGACCCGCGGTTCGGGAGGAAGGCCGAACCTGGTGGTGTCGAGGAACACGCCGCTGCCCAGGTCTTCAATGGCCAGCAGGTTGTGCGCATGCGCCAGCTCGGCAATCTCCCTGGCCTCAACGGAGGCGGTAAAGCCTACCAGCTGGTAGTTGCTGGTATGAACTTTGAGCAGGGCGGCCGTGTCGGGGGTGATGGCCGCCTCGTAGTCGCACCGGTAGGTCTTGTTGGTGGTGCCCACCTCCACGAGGCGGGTGCCGCCGGCGGCCATGACCTCGGGAAGGCGAAAGGAGCCGCCGATCTCCACCAGTTCCCCCCGCGAAACGATGACCTCTTTGCCGGCGGCACAGCTGTTGAGAAGCAAAAAAACGGCAGCGGCATTGTTGTTTACCACCACTGCCGCTTCAGCCCCGGTGAGTTCGCAGAGAAGCCCTTCCACGTGAGCCTGGCGCGAGCCGCGCACGCCCTCTTCCAGGTCCAGCTCCAGGTTGCAGTAGCCCTCCATGATCGATGCCACTGCCTCCGCCGCCGCGCGCGCCAGGGGAGCCCGCCCCAGGTTGGTGTGGAGGACAATCCCCGTGGCATTGACCACCGGGCGCAGGTGCGGCAGGGCCTGCTTCCGCGCCAGCGCCGCCGCCTCCCGGGCCAATTTTTCCGGAGAGAGGTCGGAGACAGCGGTGAAGGAGCCGCCTTCCCCCCCGGCAATTATTTTCTCCCGGTAGCGTTGCAGCGTTTCCTGGACCGCCGCCAAAACCAGCTTGCGCGGCAGCCGCTCCAGCAGCTCGCCGAGCGCCGGTTCCTTCAGCAGCCGGTCCACCGCCGGCAGCTCGCGCAGGTAGGGGTGCAGGTCGGCCACGGGCAAACCTCGTTTCAGATGAGAATCTCTAGGCAAATTATAGCAGGAAGAGAGGCCCGTTGGCAAACATGCAGCCAAGAAGCAAGAGACAGGAAGATGGAACAAGAACAAGAAATTGACATGTGGGACAACGGGGACGTACCTGTTTGTCCCATTTTGACGTGGGACGGAGAGGTACGTCCCTAGTGTCCCAAAAACACGATCCCAGGTACAGGGCGGAGCATGCCTCGCCCGCCGGTTGAAGGCCTTTTGTCTCTAAATGCGGTATTTGTATTGTTTTCCGAAAAAGGCGTAGGGGTGGGCTTCCACGCCCGCCCGCCGGGTTCCATCCCCAACCGGCAAGAAAAATGGCATAAGTATTCACAAATATGTAAATCACTGGCTGCGCGGGGTTCAAGAACCCGAAAAATCACTGTTGCCAGATGAGTTTTGCCCCTTCCGGCAACAGAAAGTTCCGCGGGCAGCTTGATCTCATCAATTTTAAACATGCCTGCTTAATTGAGCGGTTTGCCATGCTAGGTGAGCAAGCCCGGGCGCATATATTGTTACAGGCAGTTGATCTAGCCATACTTGCGGGATCGCAGCCCGTTATACAGAGAGGTCAGCCCTATTGGCGGAAGAAGAAAAGCGGGTAACCATTGAATCAACGGCCGTTCCCGCCTGGGTGTTCAGGCCGTGGCGGGAGGAGATACGCGCTTTAAAGGAGACGCCGGGGGCCTTGAGCAGCCTGGAAGGCGATCTTAAGGCGCTCATTGCCTCAAGCGGCCTGGAGGCACGGTTCTGCCTTTACGATTACGCCGCGGGAAAGGACATCCAGCTGGAGGCGCACCGCCCCTTCTACCCGGCCAGCATGATTAAAACGCTGCTTCTGCTGGCGGTCCTGGAGCAGGTGGAGCAAGGCCGGCTTTCGCTGGACCGCACCCATACCTTGCGGGAGAGCGACAAGTTTGCCGGGAAGACGCCGGTAGCAGGAACGGGAGTTTTGCAGTTTGCCGAAGAGGGCAGTTCCTATACCCTGGAGGAGCTGCTTGCCCTGATGATCATCCTCAGCGACAACGTGGCCACGAATATCATCTTTGACCTGGTGGGGGCGGAAGGCTGCGCGGCCACGGCGCGCCGGCTGGGCCTGGAAAGAAGCGCCTTCACCCGGAAAATGTACGATCTCGAATCGGAGCTTCCCTCAAATGTGGCCACCGCCTACGAGCTGACGCGCATGCTCATGGCGCTGCATGAAAGGAAGGTGGCGGGTGAAGCTCTCACCCGCAAGGGGATCGCGCTGATGGCGGCGGCCGCGGACAAGGGGCGCATCGGACGCTACATCCGGGAGCAGGCGGTGGTAGCCAACAAGGTGGGCACGGTCACGGGCATCGTCGGCGACATGGCGCTGCTCTACTTCCCGCACCGGCCGCCGCTGGCCCTTGCCGCCGCGGTCATCGATCCGCCCAGCCAGGATCGGGCTGCCGCCCTCATCGGCAGGCTGGCCGAGCTGGCCGTCAAGGCGCTGGCCTGAAGGGGCCGGCGCGCCCCCGGATCGCCTAGCCCGCCTTTTATTCCCCTACGGTATAGCTCTCCCCCTCCCGCACCACTTCGGCGGCGGCATAGTACTGCCGCGCCTCCTCCAGGGAGACCTCCGCCCGCCGCTCGGGATGGAGATGGGTCAAAAGCAGTTTTTTCACGCCGGCGCGGGCCGCCATGCGGGCCGCCTGGGCGGCGGAGAGGTGGTTGGCCGGGGAATGGACCATGTCCTCTTCCTGGAAATTGGCTTCGCAGAGAAAGAGGTCGGCCCCGGCGGCCAGCTCGACCAAGCCGTCAAAGTACTCCGTATCGCCGGAGTAGACGAGGACGCCCTTTTCCGTCTCCACGCGCATGGTCAGGCAGGGGAGGGCATGGACGCCCTCCATGAAGGTGAAGTGAAAGGGCCCTATTTGCAGCGGCTCTCCGGCGCCTATGGCTGCCGCCTCGAAGAGCTCCTTGTAGAGCAGCCTCTGCACCTCCGCCGCCGGCTCCGGGGGCGAGTAGAGCGGCAGCGCCCCATGGAAAAGCCCTTTCATCCGCGCGTAGTCGAGGGCATAGCGCATGACCATCAGATCGGCCGTATGATCGAAGTGCAGGTGCGAAAGCACCACCGCCTTGAGCTCCCAGGGCTTGAGATGCCGCTGCAGGCGGCTTAAGACGCCGCTGCCGCAGTCGATGAGGATGCGGCACCCGCCCTCTTCCAGCAGGTAGCCCGAGCAGGCGCCGCCTGCTGCGGGGTAGGGGCCGTAGCATCCAAGCACGGTAAGCTTCATCCGATTCTACCTCCTCGCCTGGTAATTGCCGCGGCTCTGCGCCGCTTTACGGCGCCGCCGCCTGCCGCTGCGCCGCCTTGATGCGCTCCAGCGGCGGCGGGTGGGTATAGATGGTGGCTTTCAAAAAGGGATGCGGCTGGGGCACGGAGAGGTTGCTTTGCGCCAGCTTGCGGTACAGCGATACAAAGGTGTCCCGGTTGCCGGTAAGGCTAAAGGCAATGCTGTCGGCCTCGCGCTCCCAGTGCCTGGAGAGGGCATTTTCAACGGGCGCCGCGGCCAGTGAAGCAAGGGTGAAAAAAAGCAGGGCCAGCGGCAGGGCCCGGATGTCGGCATGCAGGTTCATCTTCTGCAGGAGCAGCTGCAGGACATACAGGCCCACAAATGAAGCGGCGGCCCCGGCAATGATCCCCAGTTCAATGTGGCGGCGCTTCCAGTGGCCCATCTCGTGGGCAATCACGGCCAGCACCTCCTGGGGCGTAAAGCGCTCCAGCAGGGTGTCGTAGATGACAATGCGCCTCGTCCTGCCGATCCCGCTGAAGTAGGCATTGACCTTGTGCGTGCGCCGGCCGGCATCGGCAACGAGCACGCCCTCCACCTCGACGCCCCCTCGCGCGGCCAGGTCGAGGATTTGCTGCCGCAGCTCCTCGTCTTCCAGGGGCGTAAAGCGATAGAAGAGGGGCTCGATGAGCAATGGGTAGAGGTAGCTGCTGAGGAAGAGAAAGAGGGCCACAACAGCCCCGGCCGGCAGCCACCACTGCTCCGGCCGGCAGGTAATGAGAAAGTAGAGGCCGAGAAGGGCGGCGGCGGATATGAGCAGGTCAATGAGAGCGCTCTTGCCGTAATCGGCAAGCCATTCAGCCACCGTCTGGGCTGAGAAGCCGAAGCGGTGCTCCAGGGTATAGCCGCGGTAAAAATCGAAAGGCAGCCGCAGCAGCCGCAGGAGGAGCAAAAAAGCGATGATGTAGCCGGCGGCAGCGGCCAGGGACGGCCGCAGTGCGGCTTGAAAATGGCGCAGCGCGGCGCAAGCCGCGGCGGCAAGAAAAAGAAGGGAAAGCGCCAGCCGCAGAAGGGAGAGGGTCAGCCCGGCCCGCTGGTAGGCCGCGGCGCGGGCAAGAAAATGGCTGCTGAAATATATTTTTCCAGGATCGTCCCCGGGAGAATAGGCCAGCATACCGTAAAGAATAAGCAGCATGTAGGCCACGGCCGCCGCCCCGAGAATGATCCATGCGGCAATTGCTTGCACAGAAGAGCTGCTCCTCAACATATCACCCGGCACTTCTAGTTTAATCATACGATCCCGGCGGTATGACGTCAAATTGGCCCGCTCCCGGGGGCAGCAGCCGGCGCCGCAGGCTACCGTCCGGCGCCGGCCTGGGCTTCCTTCCCTTTAATCCCGGCAAAGCGGTTTAGCAGGAACCATGCCAGGAAGATGAGGATGCCGTAAACTGCACAAGCGGCGGCGGTGATGGCCAGGTAGCGCAGCGGCATGCCGGCGGCAAAACCGTAGAGAGGGTAATTCATCAACAAGAACAGCGGGAAGCCCACCAGCAGCGAGAGACCCCCGGCCCAGGCCAGCTCTTCGGCCACGGGAGTATCCAGCTCCGGGTCAACCATGCGCAGCAGGGCCAGACCAGAGGCGATGGTCCCGGTAAGGTAGCCGAAAGCAGCCGCGTTCCTGGCCAGATGATGGCGGCGGTACATCCTGCGCGAGGCGAAATGGAGAAAAAGCACCACGGCCGCACCGCTGATGAGCGAGAGTATGACTACCTCGGGCCAGTAGTCGGCGTAAATCAAGAGGGGGATCGCCGCAATGGCGGCGGCAATCATGTAGTCCACCATGGCCCCGGAGATTCTTTTCATGGTCGCGCTGTCGAAGAGGTGGCCCACGCCAAGCCAGTCGATGATGATGCGCCCCAGCTTGCCCAGCACGAGCCCAAACAAGAAGTTATAGCTCCAGAGAACCTCTCCCAGAAGCTCGCCGGCTTCGCCGAATCGCCCCAGCCAGGCGGAAAGCTGGCTCATGAAAGAGAAGACCAGGAGGTAGAGCAAGCCCACCAGGGCCAGGTGCAGGGCCAGCGATTCGAGCGCTTCAGGGGCGGTGGTAATAAAGGCGCCGGCCTCCTTCTCCTTTTCCCTGGAAATGATGCCTTCCCGGGCTTCGGGCCGGGGATGCATGCCTTTTTCCCCCTGCCTCAGGCGGTTCCAGAGAACGAGGAGCACTCCCCCCAGGTAAGCCCACAGCAGCCCCATCACGCCGAAGGAGAAGCCGGCATGGCTGCCGCCGGCAAAGCCGGCCTGCTCCCATTGCCAGCCCACCATCGCCGCCGTGACGTGATCAAAACCGAAGCCGAGGAGCGGCAGCATGGAGAAGGAGGGGAAAAAGTTGGGAAAGAGGGCCCCCACCCAGCCAAGGGTGAAGAGGCAGCCCACCAGGGCCAGGAGGGCATAGCCCAGGCTGATCATCATGGTGGTGGTTAAAATGGCCCGCCCCTCGGGGCGAGGCGCCTTCAGGCCGATGAGAATAAATATGCCCGTTAGAAGGTGATAAACGACCGTCTCCAATTGAGCGGCGGAGACGGTCATGATCCCGAAGCCGTAGCTGCAGATAAGCACGATCAGCCCGGCAATAATGGCGTTGGGGATCATCAGGCGCTGCAAGAATGGAAGCTGCTTCCTGAAAAATACGGCGAGCAGTAAAGCCGCGCTGATGTACGCGAAGAGAAGAACGTAATCCCAGCCGTTAACAGAGGCCGTGGCGTCTCACCTCGCCATGGTAAAAATTGTTCACTGCCGCCCTAAAAGGCAACAGTGACGAAGTAAATGCCGTCCTTAGCGGTCACTGGGTAGCTCGCTTTATTCACGCTCAGGCTGACCGTTCCCTGGGGGACGGCGAAGTAGACCCTGGTGCCGGGCGCTGCATGTTCGTGCAACTGCAGCGTCACGCTGCCTTCGCGGATGATCAATTTGGCAATCTGGGCACCGGGGTAGATGTGCCCGGTGGCGCCCAGCAAGTAGGGTTTCCCCTCCCGGGGCTCAACTTTGTAAAAGCAAAGGGTCTCATATGGCCGCAAGTTTACCGTTGTCCCCGGCTGGAGGAGAAAATAATCGGGGTGGAAATAGGGGCCGCCGCTTAAGGAAAACGAGCGCGGCCGGGGAGTGAGGTTGGCCAGGGCCAGGTACTTCCTGCGGCCGGCGGTGAATTCGATGCGCCAGAGCTCGTTCTCGCTTTCCATGCTTTCAATGGTGCACTCCATGCCCGGATAGGCGCTGCGCAGCAGCTCCAGCTGCGCGGGGGTGTACTCGGAGGGATCGTCCGAGAAGAAGATGAGCCCTCCCAGGAGCTGGTTCAGGAAAAAGAGAGTTCCCCGCTGCTGCTCGGTAAGGCGATTCAGGTTTACACCGGGCTTCCCGTCGCGCAGGATGAAGACATCGGGATCATTGCGGAATGCCCGCCGGTCAAGATGGCGGCGCCCGATGGTAGACCGGAGCGAGTTGCCCGTGGAGATGCGCTCCCGGTAGGAGAAGCCCTTCAGGGGCAGATCCCAGAACGGCCCCACGTCGCTGCCGATGCGGCAGTAATCGACGCGGCCCATGGCCGGCCCCAGGGGGACGCCGCAGCCGAGGAGCTTGCTCTTCTTCGTCCGCGCCCGGATAAAGTCCAGGGCCTCGATCATGACGGCGCTGCGCGGCTTGCCCTTCCGGGGCAGCAGGGCGGCGGCGTAGAGAAAATCAAGCTTCAGCAGCCGGTAGCCCCATTCCTCCTGCACCCTTTCCAGGACGCGCTCCAGGTACTCCTGGAAGCCGGGAGCATAGAAGTCGAGGGCATAAAACCAGCCGCTCCAGTTGGGATTGAAGCCCGCCTTCACCGGGCGGCCCCGGCTGTCCCTGAGCAGCCACTCCGGCTTCTCCCGGTATATCCTGGAGCGGCGGTCGCAGATAAAGGGCGCCAGCCAGAGCCCGGGCTGGAAGCCGCACTTGCTAATGGCAGCGGAGACTTCGGCCATCCCCGAGGGGAATTTTTCATTGCACTCCAGCCAATCGCCAATAGCGGGCTGCCAGCCGTCGTCAATCTGGAAGTAGTCAAAGGGGAGTTCTAAGCGGGACAGCTCCTTCAAGACATGCCTGACCGTTTCTTCAGTAATAGCGGTGTAGTAGTTGTACCAGCTGCACCAGCCGGTTACCCGGGGCGAGTGGGTGCGGGGCATACCCATGGCGCCAAAATACTCCTCCAGCACTTCCTCCAGCTTGCCCCGCCCTATGTAAAGGCGCAGCAGGGGGTAGCTTCCCGGCGAAACCGCTCCCTGGCAGTCGCGAAAGATGACCAGGCGATCGCGGTTGTAATCATAGTCGAAGAGGGTGTAGCCTCCCCTCTCGTCTAGAGAGCCGATGACCAGGGCCTCCCCCTTTTCCAGCTTGAAATAGGTGTACGTCCATGAATGCAGGCGGCCCCGCCGCCCCGTATAGCGGTAAAAGCGGTAGTCCCCGTAGGGGGCCAGCACGGGATATGCCGCCGGGAACAGGGGGGTAATGCGATCCTCGCGGCCCATCTCACCGCTACCGCTCCAGGATTGGATGCCGTTGACCATCATCCGCGAACTCTGCGCCAGCCGAGGCTCCAGCTCCAGTTTAAAATGGTGCAGTTCCATGGGTTCGGGATGAAGAAGATCAACAAAAAACCTCTGGCCATGCTGCAGGCCGCGGTCGTCGCTCTCCACGGCTGCGGCAAACCCGGCGGATGAATCCTTAAAGTAACAGATACATTTGCGGTTGTTATGAATATAAGCCAGTTCGCCGTGGGAAAACATAACCTCTTTCCTCCTTACCGCTATTATTAACGAAAGAAAATTAGAAAAATGAATTTTAGAGGTATTAATTCTCCTTAAAACTGGCAAACTCCTGCTCTGTTAGAATATTGCTACAGGAACAATCGCCGGGTAATACGAGCCAGAAGGGGCATTCACACTTTCAAGACCAGGGAATAATCATCTAATTTTTGCACAACATCCCCTCTTTATACTTGTATTGACAAGCTTATTGAAGGGTTATAAGATGGTCGTGGAAATATATCGTAAAATGGTATAATTACGGGCTTTTCTAGGGAGGTTTGTGGTATGGAGCCACGTCCCTGGCTAAAGAACTATCCGGCGCAATGGAAACTCGATTACCCGGAGATTTCAAACTATCACTATTTAAAGCAAAAAGCCAGTATAAACCCTGAAAGAACCGCAATCATATACAACAACGAGCAAATTTCTTTCCATGATTTGATCATCAACATCGATCGAACCGCTGCCGCCCTTTCCGCAATGGGACTGGAAAAAGGTGATCGGGTCGCCCTGCTGTCCCCCCTGTGCCCGGCTTACGTTTACACTTATTATGCCACCATGCGGCAGGGTTTGATCCTGGTTTCATTTCAGCCTCCCGTACCGGCCAAGGTATTGAGTTTTATCATCAGGGACACGAAAACAAAGCTCCTTATCGTTGCCGATGTCATGCTAAAGGATGTCGAAGAGGCGATGCTGGAGCAAGATGTTGATCTGATGGTCATCCCTTTTCTTGGCCAAGAAATTGGCAGCGGGTTTAAGATCTTTGACGAAGTGGTCGCCCGGCACGATCCCAACCCTCCCGATGTGACCATCAACCCCAAAGAAGATCTTGCCCTGATCAGATACACCAGCGGGACAACCGGCTTCCCCAAAGGGTGCATGCTCACCCATTACAACCTTGTTTCAAATGCCAAGATGACCGAGGAAATGCTGCGTGAATGGATCGAAAGGGAAGGCGACAACGAGATCTTATCCATCTGCATGGCCGTCTTTTCCCTTAATGTCTGCCTCACTCTCCCGGCCGGCATGATCCTGGTTCCATACATTAATCTTAACATGATCCTGGAAGTAATCCGTGATTATAAACCAACCTTGTTCCCGGGTGTACCTGATATTTACATGGCCCTGATGAACTATCCCGGAGCCCAAAATTACAACCTGAACTCGATCAAGGTCTGCATCAGCGCCGATTCACCGATGCCTCCGGAGGCGCTCGAACAATTCGAGGAGAAAACTGGCTGCAGTATCCTGGAGGCCTACGGGCTGACTGAAGCATCCCCCATTACCCATATCAACCCCTTTATTGGCGTGCGCAAGCCCGGCAGCATCGGTGTGCCCTATCCCGACACTGACTGCAAAATTGTTGACCTCGACACCGGGGAACGCGAGCTTCCTCCTGGGGAAATGGGAGAGGTGATCGTCAAGGGACCCCAGATAATGAAAGGCTACTGGAACCTGCCCGATGAAACCTTACGCACCCTGCGGAACGGCTGGCTTTATACCGGAGATATAGGCTGGATGGACGAAGACGGCTACTTCTACATAGTCGATCGCAAAAAAAACATCATTAACTATGCCGGAAACAAGATCTTCCCCCGGGAAATTGAAAAGGTAATTCTTGAACACCCCAAAGTTGCCGAGGTGGCCTGCATCGGGATCCCAGAAAAATATTTCGGGGAAGTGGCAAAGGCTTTCGTGGTCCCCAGTAATGGGGCCGAGCTGACGCCGGAAGAAATTATAGACTTCTGCCGCGAGCGGCTGGTGAAGTTTAAAGTTCCCCGCCAGGTTGAACTGCGCCGCGAACTGCCTAAAAACATGGAAGGCAAGGTTCTGCGCCAGGAGTTGTTCGCAGAAGAACAGCGCCGGCGGCTGCTTGGCGAATAGTACACGCCCGCTGGAAAGTCCCAGGCCGCCATTGGGAACATCCCGTAAGCCGGGCTAAGCAGAGAGAACAAGGTCTCTTTGATGATGCAAAGAGACCTTTTTCATGGTAAAGGACAGAAAAGGGCATGAAGCCTCAGGGGCTGCTTAAGCTAGGCGCCCAGAGACGTATTTTCCAAATATTAAATTTATTGCAGGTATTGTGAAATATTTGTAGAAATAAATCACGTCAGCTACTAGTATGTTCTTTCGAGGAGGTCGCTGCGGCATGGAGCGCCCCTGGCTTAAAAATTACCCCTACCGGTGGGATCTACATTACCCTGAAATATCTCTTTACGATTACTTAAGAGAAACGGCGGAACGCTACCCCGAGCGGACCGCGCTCATATTCATTGGAGAGCGGGTCGGCTACCGGGAGATGATGGAGAAGATTGACCGCATGGCCACGGCCTTTGCCGCCATGGGGCTGAAAAAGGGAGACCGGGTCGCCCTCATGCTCCCCAACTGCTTCGCCTACGTTTACTGCTACTATGCCGCCCTGCGGCTGGGGCTGGTGGTTGTTCAAATAAACCCCCTTCTCACCGCCAGGGAGCTTAGCTTTATCGTCAGGGACTCGAAGACAAGCGCGCTCATCGTTGTTGACGCCATGTTCCCCGTGGTGGAGCAGGCCATGCTGGACCGGGACATAAAAAATTTAATCGTCGTCCCCCTGACCGGGGAGAAGATTCCCGCCGGGTTGCCGGTTTTCGACGAAATCCTGGAGCGGCATCCGCCCAATCCCCCCCACGTGTCCATCCATCCCCAGGAAGACCTGGCCGTGCTGCAGTATACCGGGGGCACCACCGGCCTCCCCAAGGGGGTCATGCTCACGCATTACAACCTCGTGGCCAACGCGGAGATGACCAGGGAGGTGCTGCGGGAATGGAAGGAGAAGTTCGACGAAAATGAAGAGCATCTCTGCATGGCCCTGCTGCCTTTCTTTCATTCCTACGGGCTCACCGTCTGCCTGCACACCGGGCTGAACATGCCCGCCGGCCTGGTCCTCGTGCCCCAGTTTAATGCAGACTTGATCCTCTATTTAATCAAGGAGTACAAGCCCATCATATTCCCCGGGGTGCCCACGGCCTTTATCGCCCTGATGAACCATCCCGAGATGCATAATTCCGGCCTCGATTCAATCGAGGTCTGCATCAGCGGCGCCGCCCCCATGCCGGTGGAGATCATCGAACAGTTCGAGCAGAAAACCGGCTCCAGCATCCTGGAGGGGTACGGGCTTTCCGAGGCCTCGCCCATCACGCACAGCAACCCCTTTATTGGCGTGCGAAAGCCCGGCAGCGTGGGGATGCCCCTCCCCGGCACCGACTGCAAAATTGTGGACTCCGACACGGGAGAGAAAGAGATGCCCGTAGGCGTAGAAGGAGAGCTGATCATCAAGGGACCCCAGGTGATGAAGGGCTACTGGAACCGCCCCGAGGAAACCGCCCGCACCCTGCGGAACGGCTGGCTTTATACCGGAGATATCGCCCGCATGGACGAAGACGGCTACTTCTACATCGTTGACCGCAAAAAAGACATGATTATTTACGGCGGCAACAAGATATACCCCCGCGAAGTGGAGGAGGTGCTTTACGAGCACCCCAAGATCGCCGAAGCCATCTGCATCGGCATACCGGACAGGTTCTTCGGTGAAGTGGTCAAGGCCTTCGTGGTGCTCAAGGAAGGAGCGGAGGCCACCGCGGAGGAGATCATCGATTTCTGCCGCTCACGGCTGGTAAAGTACAAGGTGCCCCGCCAGGTGGAGTTTCGCCGCGAGCTGCCAAAATCGCTGGTGGGCAAGATCCTGCGCAAGGATCTTTCCATCGAGGAGCAGCGGCGCCGCCGCTTGGAGTCGCTGGCGGAATAGGCCGGGCATGCCCGGCCCGCCGCAAAGCGATGCCCCACCCCGCCCGCTTGATGTGAAGGAGTCATGTCCCGCCCGGCGTAGGGGCGGGTTTCCACGTTAGTCCGCGGGCGGCTCATGAGCTGCCCCTACACGCTTTATGGGTTATCGGGTTTCGTAAAAGGCGTAGGGGCGGGCTTCCACGCCCGCCCGCCCTATGTGGAAGGAGGCACGCCCTGCCGGCATGGGGAGATCTGTCGCGGT
>JAAZIN010000038.1 GCA_012800855.1 Bacillota bacterium | reverse complement strand
CTCCATGCCCGGCCCCTACACCCTGGTGAGAGTACTCCATTGGCCTCTCTAAGGCCTTTTTAAAGGAAAATCCCAGGGTGATTTTGCAAGACCTTAGGTTAAGAAAATTTTTATGTTGAAGACCCCACTGTCCCATTTTTTCTCCGTCCTCAAGCCCAACTTGTCGATGAGCCGCATCACCGCCTGGTTGCCGGGTATGACATTGGCATGGAAGACCTGCAGCCCCTGCTTCTGGCCCACGTAAACCAGGTACGAGAGCAACTCAAAGCCGATGCCCTTCCTCTGGAAATCATCGCGCACCACGATGGAGACCTCCGCGGAGAGGGCGCTTTCGTCCATGCAGTACTGGGCCACCCCGGTGATGACCTCATGCCCCAGGTACTTTTTGACGGCGAGAATGACCATCTCCCTAGTGTAGTCAATAACCACGAAATGCTTCTGCAGTTCCTCATGGGGCATGTGGCGCCGGATGGTGAGAAATCTCTGGTAGAGGCTCTTGTCCGAAAGGGCATAGAAGAAATCCTTCAACAGGGACTCGTCGCTGATCTTTACCGGCCGCAGGAAGATGCTGAGCCCCGACTTGGTGGTGCGGTATGTCTCCAGGTGCTCGGGATACTCCCCCTTCTCCCCGGGAAAGTAGGCCTGATCCTTGTAGATCAGGGAAAGCTTCTTCGCCTCCTCGATGAGCCAGGGGCGGAACTTGGGATGGGCGATGGCAATGAGAGACATGGCCCGCTCGCGGATATTCTTGCCGTGCAGGTAGGCCTGGCCGTACTCGGTAACGACGTACTGGATATCGCCGCGGGTCAGGGTAACCCCCGCTCCCTGCTGCAGCAGGGGCACAATGCGCGAGGCGGAGCCGTCCCGGGTGGTTGACTGCATGGCCAGAATGGTCTTGCCTCCAGGGGCCATGGCCGCGCCGCGGATGAAGCTGGCCTGCCCGCCGATGCCGCTGTAAAAGAGAGTGCCGATGGATTCGGCGGTAGCCTGCCCCGTAAGATCGATTTCCAACGCGCTGTTTATGGCGACCATGTTTTCATGCTGCGCAATGAGCAGGGGGTTGTTGGTGTAATCGATCTCCTTCAGCTCAATGGCCGGGTGATCGTTTATCCATTCGTAGCTCTCGCGGGAGCCCATGCAGAAGGAGGCGATGGTCTTGCCGCGGTTGATCGTCTTGCGGCTGTTGTCAATGACGCCGCTTTTCATCAGCTCGACAATCCCGTCGCTCAGGAGGTCGGTATGCACCCCCAGGTGCTTCTTGTCGCGCAGCGCGGGAAGGATGGCATTGGGGACGCTGCCGTAGCCCACCTGGATGGTGTCGCCATCCTCGATGATCCGGGCCACGTAGGCACCAATCCTGGCCGCAATTTCCGGGTCCACCTTGCCCGGGCAATATTCCAGCAGCGGCTCGTCATGGGGCACGAGGTAATCGATCTCTTCAATGTGGATGAAACTGTCGCCGTGGACGCGCGGCATGTGCCGGTTCACCTGGGCCACTACCAGGTCGGCGCACTCCAGCGCCGCCTTGACGATATCGACGCTCAAGCCGAGGCTGAGATAGCCGTGGGCATCGGGCGGCGAGACCTGGATCAGGGCCATGTCGATGGGAACCTGCCTGCGCCGGAAAAGTGCCGGCAGATCGGAGAGAAAGATGGGCGTGTAGTCGGCCCTCCCCCGGTTGACGGCGTCGCGTGTATGGTGGCCGATAAAGAAGGAGTTATGGCGGAAATTATGCTTCAGCTTTTCATCGGTATAGGGGGCCATCCCCAGGGTCCAGACCTGCAGGACCTCGGTATCGAAGAAAGCTTTCGGATGGGCTTCCACGTAGCTGACGAGCTGGTTCACCAGGTACTGCGGCTCGCCGCAACCCGTGGCGATGAAGATCCGGTCGCCGGCGTGGATGTGGTTAAAGATATCGCCGGTGGAAGCAAATTTTTGGGGATAACGCTTCTGCCACTGCTCGAGCATTTCCATCGCCCCCGCTTCGAAATGAACTTCGTGTTAACCTGATCCTGCTTTCATTTCCATATCGTGGCCTGCCTACGTTTATTTCTATACAAGCTTTTAAATACCTGCATGTTAGAGTCGCGTATGCTTCATCGGTGGAGATGACGCCGCCGCAGCCGGCGGGCATGGAAGGCTGCCTCCATAAAAAAGGAGCGCGGAGGTTTTCTCCGCGCTGCTTTTATGATGGTGTCGGGAGGGGGACTTGAACCCCCACGGTGTACACCACACGCCCCTCAAACGTGCGCGTCTGCCAGTTCCGCCATCCCGACAGGATTGACTTTCTACTTGGATTATAGGGTTTATGCCGCCCGCTGTCAAGAAGCCCCGTGGGCAATTGTCGCCACATGAACGGCAAACGTTCACTTTTTTAATAACATAGAAGGAAATAGCGAGAAAATATTGAATATACTTAATCATATAATCATATCTGAATATTGCAAAAGGGGGTTGCCCAATGGAGAGGATCTGGTTGAAGCATTACGACCCCGGGGTCCCGCACGATATCGAGATCCCGGAAAAGACACTTCCGGAAATGTTTGCAAACACCGTAAGCCGATTTCCCGATCACCCTCACCTTAAATTCATGCGCAATGCCCTGACCTACCGGGAAGTTGACGCCCTGGCCGCCAACTTTGCCGCCGCCCTGGCCGGCCTGGGGCTGAAAAAGGGTTCGCGCGTGGCCCTGAACTTGCCCAACTCCCCGCAGTTTGTTTTTTGCTACCTCGGGGCGCTGCGGGCCGGCTGCACCGTCGTCCCCTGCAATCCCATCTACACGGAAAGGGAGCTGCAGCACCAGCTGAATGACAGCAAAGCGGAGATCATCGTTACCCTGAGCCGCTTCTACCCGAAAATCCGGAAGATAAAGGACAAGACTAGGCTGCGTACCATTATCTCCACCCACATCAAGGAATATTTCCCCGGATGGCTTAAGCCATTATACACCCTGGCCATGGAGAAGAAAAGCGGCGACCGGGTGAAGGTGGAAAGGGGCGACTACCGCCTGCCCGATCTCCTGAAAAAGTACGCCGCCGCCCCCGTGCCCCAGGTCCGGGTGGAACCCAATTTTCCGGCCTGCATCATTTATACCGGAGGCACCACCGGTCTCCCCAAGGGGGCCATCCTCACGCACAGGAATTTAATCGCCAACGCCATCGCCATCTACAACTGGATCCCGGACATGGAAGAGAGCAAGGAGATCGGCGTGGCCCTGCTTCCCTTCTTCCACAGCTACGGCATAACCACGTGCCTGAACCTCTCCCTGGTCTACTGCGGCACCCTGCTGCTCATCCCGCAGTTTAACGTGAAGATGCTGCTTGAAACGATCCACAGGGAAAGGCCCACCCTCTTCCCCTGCGTGCCCACGGTGTTCGTGGCCATCATCAACTACCCCCACTTGAAGCGCTACGACCTCACCTCGCTGCGCGTCTGCATCAGCGGCGCCGCTCCCCTCCCCCTGGAGGTGCAGAAGAAATTCGAGGAGCTGACGGGATGCCGCCTGATTGAAGGCTACGGCCTCACCGAAACCTCGCCGGTGACGCACAACAACCCCATTTACGGGAAAAGAAAGAGCGGCAGCATCGGCATCCCCATCTCCGGCACCCTGGCCAAGATCGTGGACCTGGACGACCCGGGCAAGGAGGTGCCCATCGGCGAGGTGGGGCAGCTGGCCATTAAAGGCCCCCAGGTGATGCAGGGCTACCTGAACCGCCCCGAGGAGACGGCGGAGGTGCTGCGCGACGGCTGGCTCCTCACCGGGGATATCGCCCGCATGGACGAGGAGGGCTTCTTCTATATCGTCGACCGGAAGAAGGAGATGATTATCTCCGGCGGCTACAACATCTACCCCCGCGAAGTGGAAGAGGTGCTCTACGCTCATCCCAAGGTGATGGAGGCCGCCGTAGTGGGGCTTCCCGACCCCTACCGCGGCGAGAAGGTGAAGGCATTCGTGGTCCTAAAGGAAGGCGAAAGTGCCACCGAGGAGGAGATCATCGACTACTGCAAGCAGCAGCTGGCCAGGTACAAGGTGCCCGCCAGCGTGGAGTTCAGAAAGGAGCTGCCCAAGACCCTGGTCGGCAAAGTGCTGCGGCGCCAGCTAGTGGAGGAGGAACTGGCCAAGGCGGAAAAGCCCGGCGCTTAAGCAGGGCCGATCCGGCAGTCTGCCGATGAAGATTTGATGGGAGGTGATTTACCGGGGAGCATGGCGAGTCGGCAAAAGTAAGCCGAATTGTTTTCGCTGTTTTTGCTACCCAAATTAATTCAAGGAGGAGGTTTGCTGCCAATGACTTTCCAGGAGGTACTAGCGAAGCTCAAGAAGAGAGTTGAAGAGGAGGCGGACCCGGCCAAGCTGGCCAACCTGGACGCGGTGTTCCAGTTTGAGCTTACCGGCGACAACGGGGGTACCTTCCACGCCCGGGTGGCCGACGGAAAGGCCGAGGTCGTCGAGGCGGCCCACGACAATCCCAACGTAACCATCATCATCTCCCTCGAGGACTTTGACAAGATGATAGACGGGAAGCTCAATGCCACCTCCGCCTTCATGTCCGGGAAGCTGAAGGTCAAGGGCGACATGGCCATGGCCATGAAGCTGCAGTCCATCGTGGGATAGACATAAGCCTCACAAGTGCCGGTTGGGACACCCCGCCTCATGGGCCATTGGCCCACCGCCCAGGCGGGGCGTCCCCGCATTGAGGCGCCGGCAAGAAAAACAGGAAGGAGGTGCGCCGGTGAACTTCCGATTCACCGAGGAGCAGGAAATGTTCCGGCAGAGCCTGCGGGATCTGCTGGAGAAAGAATTTGCCCCCATTGTCGACGAGCGGGATAGAAAGGGGCCCCTGACCAGGGAGGAAGCCATAGAGGTAATGAAAAAGCTGAAGCGGGTGGGGGTGGGTCTCGATCCCGAAAGCATTGAGGACCTGCTGGACCCGGTCCTCTTCGGCATCATCGCGGAAGAAATCGGCCGCGTCTGGCCCAGCCTGCTGCCCCTTTTAGGGATGGGGGCCATTCCCGCCATCTTCGTCCCCGCGGCCTCGGAAGAGGTGCGCAGCAGGCTGCTCCCCAGGCTGGAGCGGGGAGAGTTTATCGGCTGTTTTGCCGAGACGGAGCCCGAGGCCGGCTGCGACACATCCAACCTCGCCACCACGGCTAGGCTGGAGGGAGACTACTACATCGTCAACGGAACCAAATCCTGGATCAGCAACGCCACCATTGCCGACACCGCCTTCGTCGGGGTGAAGGATGCCGCCACGGGGAATCACACCTTTCTCCTGGTGGAGAAGGAGATCACCCCCTTCGAGGCCACGGAGTCGCCCAAGATGGGCTGGAAGGCGTCGCCCACTGGAGAAATGTTTTTCGACGAATGCAAGGTCCCCCGCGAAAACGAATTAAGCGTCCTTCTGGAGAAGGCTTTCGCCTCCGGCACCATGAAGCTCCCGGCCGGCTTCCTGAAGCTGCTCACCTCCATGACCCCGGTTACGGCCATGCTGACCATACCCCGGGCCGGCATGGGCCTGGCGTCGGTGGGAATTGCCCAGGCCGCCTTTGAAGCTTCGGTAAAATACGCCCGCGAGAGGGTGCAGTTCGGCCGGCCCATCGGCAAGTTCCAGCTCATCCAGGAGATGCTCTACGAGATGAATGTGCTCATCGAGACGGCGCGGCTCTTGGGATACAAGGCCATGAGCCTCATCGTGGAGGGAGACCCGGAGGCCAGGAAGTACTCGGCCATGGCCAAGATCTACGGCGGCGAGGCGGCGATAAGGGTAACCAACCTGGCCATCCAGATTCACGGCGGCATGGGCATATCCGAAGAGATGCCCCTGGAAAGGTACTACCGCGATGCCCGCATGATGACCATCCCCGACGGCACCAGCGAGATCATGAAATTGATTACCGGCTACTCCATCCTGGGCAAGGGCTTCTCCGCCTACAACTAAAGGCTTGTTTCATGATCAACCCATCCCCTCTCCCCCTCCTGCGCCAGGGGGAGAGGGGATATTTCTTTTCCCGGTTAGTGTAAAATTACTGTAGGGTTATGGAGGATATTTCCATATGGAAATAGAAGAGGAACCTCACATTCGAACAAACCCCCAAAGGAGGTCGAGGTTCCTCATGGAAATAGTTCGTTTAGTAG
>JAAZIN010000170.1 GCA_012800855.1 Bacillota bacterium | reverse complement strand
TATGGTAGAAGATTTCTATTGTTCCTGTTCTCCAAAGATATTACCAAAGGATCAATTTGAGAGGGATGGATATATTGCTTTTTGGAATGAATGGCATAAAAGAAGAGGTAGACGAAAAACCTGTCAGGTTATATGCTTTTGAGATTATTTCGATTGTGTGGGCAGGATAGAAGTGCAGATGAAGCGAATTGTCTGTCATAATACTGTGGTAATGGATGTGCACTATGGGTTTTTCAAGAATTGATTGTCAGTTTCCAAGTCATGGTGATAAATGTTCAGCTTGGCTCTACTTACCGGGCGGCGTGGTTAAGCCTTCACTGGTTGTTATGGCCCATGGTTTTGGGGGATTGAGAAACTGCGGGTTAGAACCGTATGCTGAATTATTTGCCGATCATGGATTGGCAGTTTTGCTGTTTGATTATCGCGGCTTTGGGGAAAGTGAAGGCACCCCAAGGCAGTTAATTTCCCCGCGGAGACATGTGGAGGACTATCATGCCGCTGTAACCTGGGCGCGCGGGCTAAAAGATATTAATTCTGAGAAAATAGCTCTGTGGGGAAGCTCTTTCAGCGGCGGCCACGCAATTGTGGTGGCAGCTCAGGATCCGAATATCGCTGCTATTTCAATTCAAGTCCCTTTTGTTTGTGGGATAGCCAGTTCTATCCCTATAGTTATTCAGAATGGTCCGAAATACTTTATCAAAGCTGCTTCCTCAGCCATTAAAGATCTTTGGCGGGCTGCAACTGCACAGAAGCCCTACTTAGTTCAAGTCTATGGTGCGCCCGATGAATTTGCCATATTAAATACCCGTGATTCCAAAACAGGATATGAATCTCTTATACCTCCGGGGCTTGAAGTGGAAAATGCAACTCCAGCTCGTATTTTTCTTTCGTTGGTCTTATACCGTCCTATACGTGTGGCTGGCAGGGTAAAATGCCCAGCGCTAGTCATAGCAGGGGAGAATGACTCACTAATTCCAATCGAGGCCGTAAAAAAGGCGGCAGCGAGAATGAAGCGGGCCGAGTTTATATCCCTTCCACTTGATCATTTCGACCCCTATTTAGGTGAACCATTCAAAAAGGTATCGAAAATGCAGCTCGATTTTTTGAAAACCCATTTATAATGAAATTATTGAGTGGCATTCCCTATACTTTTTTGCATACCCAGTGCGAAGACAAGACCCCACGCCAATACTGTTGGGAATCAACTTGCAGCTCTAAAGGAGGCGGCATTCCGGCAAAGCAAAATATCAAGCACAAGAAAGGAGGAGGCATTATGCTTTTTGTATGTTACCCGCGGTGCACAACCTGCCAGAAGGCTAAGAGGTGGCTGGATGCAAACAAAATTGCCTTTGAGGAGAGGCATATCAAGGAAAACAATCCCACCATAGAGGAATTGAAGGAGTGGCATCAGAAGAGCGGCCTGCCGCTGCACAAGTTTTTCAATACCAGCGGAAAGCCGTACAGGGAGCTGAAGCTGAAGGAGAAGCTCCCGGCCATGAGCGAAGAGGAGCAGTATCGCCTGCTGGCTTCGGACGGCATGCTGGTGAAGCGCCCCATACTCATCGGTGACGGCTTCGTCCTGGTAGGCTTTAAAGAAGCCGAGTGGAAGGCAGCGCTTGGCATCAAGTGAACGCGAAGGGAGGGAGAGCAGCGGGAGCTGCGGTGAGCACCAAGGTGGCCGGCAGGATGGCAGCTAAACTGGATTGACTCTCCGTTCAACTTATTTCACAGCAAGAGCTGAATATGATATGGCCAGCACAGTTACAGTCAATGAAAATAAGCAAAGAAGGCAGCAGATGAAGGAAAAAGAACCGATCTTCACCAGAGATTTTGCTTTAGTATTTTTCGCGCAGTTTTTAAGCGGCTTGGTGATGAACATTCTGATGTCGACTATTGGAGAATATGCAACAGCGCTGGGGGCCTCTTCAACGATAGCCGGTGTGGCAACGGGAATACACGTGTTTGGCGGGCTCATTTCGCGATTATACTCCGGAAGCCTGCTCAATCAATTTGGATGGAAGCGAGTCGCCATGGCATCCCTACTCATGCATTTTGCCGCCGGCTGCTGCTATTTCCCGGCCCAGAATGTAGCTCTTCTAATCTTGGTTCGCTTTATTCACGGGCTGGGATTTGGCGTTGCTTCAAATGCCATCATGGTAATTGGGATGGCCTCCCTTCCGCGGAGCCGGTATGGCGAAGCCACCGGGTATTTCATGCTCTCAGGTTCACTGGCCATTGCGGTGGGCCCATTTGCCGGAGGTATCATCTTTGATCTTTTCGGGGGGACGGGGATCTTTATATTGTGCAGCATAGCCTCGCTCCTTTCCCTGATATTTATGGGCTTTATTGATGTGAAAGCAATAGAACCGGGGGGTGCCGCGGAAAGGCCGTTAATAAAAGACAAAAAACCCAAGGGGATCTCTGCCTTCATTGAGCCCAAGGCCGTGCCGGTTTCGCTTTGCATTCTTTTCACGTCCTTTGGATTTGCGGCCATGATTTCATTTTACAGGATGTATGCCGCATCCATAAATATGGCCAGGGAGTTCTCCATACTCTTTCCGGCATATGCGGCGGTGCTCATAGTTTCGAGGCCGATTACGGGAAAACTTCAGGACAAGTACGGCGACGATGTCGTCTGCTATCCGAGCTTTGCAATTCTGCCCATAGGGCTTGCGCTCCTTGCTTTAAGGCCTTGCCTTGCAACGATAGTATTCTGTGCCGCTGCAGGCGCACTTGGCTACGGGACCATGATTTCATGTCTCAGCGCCATACTAAATCGAAGCATAAGCAATGAACGAAGACCTTTTGCCACCGCCACCTTTTGGGCGTGCTGCGACCTTGGAGTAGGCATTGGGCCGATGCTTTTGGGAACGATAGTGACGGCTTCCGGATACCGGGCCATGTATTTGGCGGCGGCAGGAATTTCATTTATTGCCCTGCCCGTTTATTATCTTTTGAGGAAGAAGTCAGTCATTGCTGAGCCCGGCATTTGTGCCGGCTCATAGGAGCGGCGGCAGGCAAATGCCGGGATAAATCAGTGGAATTTTTAGGAAAGAGGTGACATCAAATGCTTAAGGAATTCAAGGAATTTGCAATGAGGGGAAATGTTATTGACCTGGCCGTTGGCGTCATCATTGGCGGGGCCTTTGGCAAAATCGTTTCATCCCTCGTCAACGACATCCTCATGCCTGTGTTTGGCTTTATCTTGAGCGGGATTGACCTCTCAGACCTAAAGTTTGTCATCAAGCCGGCCAGCGGCGACGTCCCGGAAGTGGCCATTCTTTACGGTTCCTTCATCCAATCGGTCGTTGATTTCTTGATCATTGCCTTTTCCATTTTCTGCTTTATAAAACTGCTTTCACTTTGGAAAAAGAAAGAAGAAGAAAAGGAGTCGCCCGCTTCAGATGATCCGCCCCGGGAAGTTGTGCTCCTTGAAGAGATTCGCGATCTATTGAAAACGAGGCAGTAAAGAAGAAGTAGAAATGCCCGGGCCTGCAGCGCTGCGCCGGGGCAAAAGAGAACAGGTATCGTGGGGGAGGAGAAGGCTTGAAGCTTGTTTCATGGAATGTTGACTCTTTGAATTCAGTCTTGACCGGTGTTTCGGAGCGGGCCGTTTTAAGCCGCAAGGTCATGAGCGCCATTGCCGAAATTTCTCCCAAAATTATTGCCTTTCAGGAAACAAAGCTGCCCAGCGGTGGGCCTTCCCAGAAGCAGCTGGAAATATTAAGCGGCATGTTCCCCCGGTATGAAATAGTGTGGAATTGTTCGGTAGAACCGGCGCGCAAGAGTTATGCCGGCACCATGTTTTTATACAAGAACAGTTTAAAGCCGCTTGTAAGCTTCCCCAGAATCGGCGCGCCTGACACCATGGATTATGAAGGCAGGATTATCACCCTGGAGTTTGACGACTTTTTCGTCACCCAGGTATATACCCCCAATGCTGGTGAAGGCTTAAGCCGCTTGAAAGAGCGGCAGATTTGGGATGTCAAGTATGCTGACTACCTGGAAGCCCTGGATAAGGAAAAGTGCGTTGTCGCCGGAGGCGATTTTAATGTCGCCCATAGGGAAATCGACCTGGCTCACCCTGAAAGCAATCGCCATACGGCCGGATTTACCGACGAGGAACGTGAAGGCTTTTCCAACCTTCTCCAAAGAGGCTTTACCGATACCTTTCGCTACCTCCACGGCGATGTTGAAGGTGTTTACACCTGGTGGTCGCAGCGCGTTAGGACCAGCAAAATCAACAATTCCGGCTGGCGAATTGACTACTGGCTGGTGAGCAACAGGATTGCCCGCCGGGTTCTTAAATCCGAAATGATTGATTCAGGGCCGCGGCAGGACCACACCCCCATATTGCTGGAAATTGACTTGCAGCCGTAATGCTGGATTTTAAAAGTATAAAAAGGCGCGGTGGATGTTTTTACCCGGTGGCCGGTGCAAATCGCCGGCGTTTTTATTTTTGAAACAAGGGGGTATGGTAAATAACTGATGCATTA
>JAAZIN010000037.1 GCA_012800855.1 Bacillota bacterium | reverse complement strand
GGGTGGTCAGCGTGGCCGTGACGGCGCTCGCCGCCACCATGACAGCGATGGCGTTGCTGTCTTTGGACACGGTGTTATACAGGAAGACATTGAAATACATGTTTTCAATGACCCACGCCACCTGCCCAAATAGGCCGAAGATGACCAGCGCCGCCCATATGCGCGGGGTTAGGCCGGTATGCTCCATTATTAAATTACGCCTCCTTTATCATTGGAAACTGGGCCATGCGGATATTGGTGCAGCCGTATGGTACCATCTCCAGGTTTACCGGTGTGCCCAGCTCGGGCCTGGTGGGGTACTGGCCCGCGCTGTGCTGCTTTTCTTTCCAGTTCAGGACTTCGACTCCCTTCACGGTAACGATAAGAGGCGGGGCCTCCGGGTCAAAGGGCATGGGGGGGATGGCGGCTCTTTTTTCGGCCAGCACCACCGCTTTCCCCTCCCGGAGCAAGGGGGCGTAATTCCAGGCGCCGCCGGAGACATATTGCCTGTAGTTAAAGGGCTCCCGGCCCTTTAGCGGCTGATAGATCTCTTTCAGCCGCAGGGCCAGCAACAGGGACCCTTTTCTTAAGCTGATGCTGCCGTCGGGGTTGGTACAGACGGTTACGGGAGCTTCAAGATTGATTTCGACCAGGTCGCCTTTGCGGAAATTTTTCTGCAGGGTATAGAGGCCCGCCGGGTGGAGGCCTTGGCTCACGCCGTTATAGAATATCTCGCCCGAGGTGAGGGCAGGAATGCGCAGGGTCATGGCCAAGTCGCTTTCCGGGCTCTCGAGCATCTCGATCTTGATGTGCTCGCGAAAAGGATACTCTGTGCTGACCCTGAAGGCCAGGGGGCGGCCCCTGAACTCTGTGCGCACGGTGCAGGGCTGATAGAGCATAAAGGCCAGGCCCTGCACCGTTTGGTAACAGGCATTGGCGGCGAACTTGGGGAAACCCTGGTGCATGTTGGCCGTGCAGCAGCCGTAGTTCGGCTCCAGCCCGTATACGTTGGCGTCGCTTTTGGTGTCGTAGAATTGCCTTCTCTTTACATTGGCGGCGATCTGGTTGACCTGCTGCACGTACTGGTGGCAGCACATGTCGGGGGTGAAGGTAGCGGGCAAGGCATTGTAGGCGACCAACTCCAGCAGGTCGGCGTAAGCTGGGTCGCCGGTGATGGAGAGAAGCTCCTCCAGGGAATACATCAGCTCCACCACGGCGCAAAGCTCAATGCCGTTGGCCGGATTGGGGCCGCTTAAATGTTCGTCTGCGGTCCAGAGCCCGGCGGCGGTGCCGTGATATTTCATCAACTGTTCGTAGCCGCGGCGCGGCAGCGGGTAGTACTCCTTCCGGCCGATGAGCATGCCGTAGGTAACCGGGTATTTCAGGGCCATGGCGATGTTGACGCCATGGGTCAGGCTGAGGAGCCTGACAATTTTGTGGCCATTGAATTTTAAGATTTTATCTTTGGGCCGGGGCGGCCTGATTTTACGTCTTTTCTTCAGCAGCTCGTCCACCGGTTCAGCCAGGTTTTTAAAAAAATTTAAAATGGTGCGATTAATATAGGCGGTCATCGGCTGGCGGTAAGGCAAGTCGTCGAAGTAGGCAAACCAGTCATACATGTACTCTTTGAGCTTGTGGACAAGGGCAGGCAGATACTCGCCGCCGGTTTCGCGGTAAACCAGCTCAATGGCTTCGCCGGCTTCCAGGGCCCGCGCCGCCGCCCAAAAATATGGGGGCTCGCGATCGACATGTTCATAAAAATAGCGCAGGAAGCGTTCCATGAACGGGATGACGCGTGGATCGCCCGTGGCCCCGTAATAAGGAACCAGGGCTTTCAGCACCACCATCCGAGGCCACCAGTCCCTGTTCCAGGGAGGGCCGAAAAAACCGTCTTCCTGCTGGGAAGCGAGAACTGCGTTCACCCACTTCAAAGACTGTTTCTCCAGGTTTTCCTCCCGCAGCAGGGCCGCCAGCGGCAGAAGCCCGTCCATGAAATAGGGGCCCCTTTCCCACGATTCACCCCTGCCGCCCAGCCAGCCCGAGTTGTCCGACAGATCTTCCCACAGCGATGAAATATTGCCGGTCAGGCCCGCAGCCTGCAGCTCGAGCTGTCTTCTCATATAGCCTTCCGGGGTGATGGCGGAGCAGGGTATTTTAGAAAAAACTCTTGGAATCATGGGCAGCCCCCTTTTCCGGTGCTATCAGGGCCTTCGCCTGGTTTATTATAGCAACACTCTGTGAGATGGGCAATCACCGGTTTAGAGGGCGCCGCGGCCCTGGAGCTGCCTGGCACCAAATTAACTAACTCAGGCGATGGAGCGCCGGAACTGCCGCGAGGCAACGAGCGACATGATGGCGGCGAAAATGAACATGGCTAGGAGGCCCTTGCCAATCGTGGCCGACCACAAACCCTGGCCGACGAGCTCGCGCAGGGGGGTCACGGCGTAAGAAAGCGGGTTCCAGCGGGCGATGGTCTGCAGCCAGGCCGGCATGGCCTCCAGCGGGAACATGGCGTTGCTGGCGAACATCAGGGGCATGGTTAGGAAGTTGACTATGGCCATGAGGGTTTCTTGGGAGCGGATCACCGCCCCCAGGGAGATGGAGATGCCGGAAACCCCGAAGCTGAAGAGGAAGACAATGGCCACGATCAGGAGGAAGCCGGCCGGCCCGCAGGCGAAGCGGACGCCGAGAATAGTGGCGATGATGGTGATAATGGTCACCTGGATGACGCTTTGAATCGCTGCCGCAAGCATCTTGCCCATGGGGATGGCCGCCCGGGAGATGGGCGCGGCCAGCAGCTTGTTGAGATAGCCAAAATGCCGGTCCCAGACCACGCTCAGCCCGCCGAAGATTCCCCCAAAGAGGCTGGTCATGACCATTATGCCCGGGGTCATGTAAACGAGGTAGTTGTCGACACCGAGCATCTGCGAGGCAAAGGGATTGCGGGTCAGCCCGGTGAGGGAATTGCCCAGGAAGAGAAGCCAGATCAGCGGCTGGATTACCGCCATGAGGATGCGGGTCCTCTGGCCAAAAAACTTTTTCAGCTCGCGCCAGCAAACCCAGTAGATATCGCTCAGGCGCAGCCCGGCCCTGATCTCCTCTAACCCGTATCTCTCTGCTCTCATCTGCGCGCCCTCCTCATGGCCATTCTCTGCCTCCGGAACTCTTCCTTGCCTCCCGCCCCTTCGCGCAGCGCCCGGCCGGTATGGGCCAGGTAAACATCGTCCAGGGTGGGCCGCTTCAGGGTAACCGATTCGATGCGGGCCCCGTTCTTCTGGGCCGCTTCAAAAATCTGCGGCAGCAGCAGATCGCCATTGCGCGCCACGACCACCTTCTCTTCACCGTGCTGCGATATCTCCTTAACGCCGGGCAGCTCCCGCAGCGCGGCCATGGTTGCGGCGGCGGCATCCCCGGAGCCGTCGCTGAAGCGGAAGAAGATGACGTCGCCCCCCAGCTGGTCTTTCAAGGCCGACGGTGCATCGATGGCCTTGATCACCCCGCGGTCGATGATGGCAATGCGATCGCAGAGGGCGTCGGCTTCATCCATGTAGTGGGTGGTAAGGAAGATGGTCATCTTGTTTTCGCTGCGCAGCTTCTCGATGTAGCGCCAGATCTCGTGGCGCGTCTGGATGTCAAGACCCAGGGTGGGTTCGTCGAGGAAAAGAATGCTGGGCCGATGGATGAGGCCGCAGGCGATGTCGAGCCGCTTGCGCATCCCGCCGGAATAAAATTCCACCCGGTCGTCGCAGCGCTCGCGCAGCCCAACCAGCTCCAGGACCTCGTCGATGCGGGCCTTGAGCTGGGAGCGGGGGATATGATAAAAGTGCGCCTGCAGGATGAGGTTTTCCCTGCCGGTAAGGTTGTCATCCACGGCCAGGTCCTGGGAAACGTAGCCCAGCCTGGTGCGCACGCGGTAGGCCTCCTTGACCACGTCAAAGCCGTCCACCGCGGCCCTGCCGCCCGTGGGTTTAATCAGCGTGGTGAGCATCATGATGGTCGTTGATTTGCCCGCCCCGTTGGGGCCCAGGAAGCCGAAGATTTCCCCTTTCTCCACTTGAAAGGAGATGCCCTTAACCGCTTCGATTCCGCCGCGGTAGGTCTTCTTTAGATCTATCACCTCAATGGCCGGAGCCGCCGTCCCTGCATGAACCATCGGCCTCCCCCTCCCTTTAAACATAAAGAATGGTAGATCATATCGACATCATTGTCAATTTTCGAAGCCGTATAATGAGCTGCCGGCGGCAACAGCGGGCAAGGTGTTTAAATAAAAAGGTGGCTTTTTTACCGGCGGGCCAGTAAAATTAAATCACTAACCGTTAAAATGAGGTTGGGCTGAAATGGACAAATGGCTTGTGAAAACATTTCTTGTTCCAGCCCTGGCGATCCTGGCCGTGGCCGGCTTTTTAATTTACGGCAACAACGCCATCAAGATCACCCGCTTTCGCATCTCCGTGGATAAGCTGCCCCGGGGCCATGCGGGACTGCGCATCGTCCATATCAGCGACCTGCATGGGAAGGAGTTCGGGAAACAAAACAGGCGCCTGGCCCGGGCCATAGCCGGCCTGGAACCCCATCTTGTATTTGTTTCCGGGGACATGATTAATTCATATAGCGACGACGGCAGCGCCTTTATCAATCTCCTCAACGAGCTGGAGGGCATCTGCCCCGTTTACTGCTCCCTGGGCAACCACGAGCAAATCGCCAGGGGAACGAGGGCAGACCTGTATGACCGCTTCATAGAGCGGCTCCGCAAGGCCGGGGCGGTGCTGCTGGACAATGAACGCGCCGAAATTGAAATAGGCGGGGCCACCCTAGGCCTCTACGGCTTTACCGCGGAGCTCTACCACTACTCCAGCCGCAGCATCTCCGAAATATGGAAAGGAGCAGAATTAAAGGAGCAGGATATCGTGGATAAGCTGGGCCGCCCGCGTGACGATGAAATCGCCATTTTACTGGCGCATAATCCCAAGTACTTCCAGGAATATGCCAGGTGGGGCGCCGACCTGGTCTTTTCCGGCCACATCCACGGCGGCGTGGTGCGGCTGCCCTTTCTGGGCGGGCTCCTGTCGCCCGACGTTACCTTCTTTCCTCCCTATTCCGCCGGCCTCTACCGCTCCGGGAAGACAACCATGCATGTCAGCCGCGGGCTGGGCAACTCGGTAATCCCTATCCGCATCTTCAACCGCCCCGATGTCTCTTTTATCGTGCTGGAGCCTTAATATGCTGTCCGCGTCGCAGGCACCGCGTTCTAAGGCAGTTGCGGGTGGAGCTTTCTCATGTCAAGGAAGAACGGCCTCTTCGGGCAGGTTTCGCTTCGCTTTTTTCTTATTCTGGCGATATATTTTTTTCACTTCTTTCAACTTGCGCTCATCCACGAAATAAGCCGTGGCCGCCTGGCCGATCGCCCAGGTGCCCCCGGCGGCGACAGTGCCGGAGATAACGTTGCCGGCCACGGGAAATAGCTTCACCAGCGCCCGGGCCATTTCGCGCAGGGCGAAGGCTGCGCCCACGTTCAGGCCCAGGGCACCCATGAATTCCTTGACGCTCTTCGAGTCCAGCCGGCGTCCCGCCACATAGCCAATCCCAATGATCATACTCGCCTGGATCCCGGTGAGTACAGGGAGATCGGCCACGGGAATGGGCTGTGCCCCCACGGCCCCGGCCGTGGCCACCGCGGCGGCAATGATGGCCTGGGCCAGCTTGCGCTGCACGCTTTTGACGCGGGAGATGCGGGCCAGCTCGAGCTGAGCGCTGCGGGGCAGCTTCTCGGTAAGGTATTCCACCAGTGCATCGATATTCCAGCGCCGGTCCGCTGCCACCCGGCCGCCCTCAAAGCGCATGTAGGCGCTGGTAGGGATAACGGCAACCCCTTCCCCAGCCAGGGGGGCCAGCTTCTCCCGCAGCTGCTCTTGCGCCTGCTCTATATTTTTCAACTTGGTTTCATCCTCGTAAGGAGGCAGCACCTCCACCGGGTCAAGTTCATCGACCTGGGTCACCACACCGACCACCGGCGCGCGGTAACCGTGTGTCTTCTCGATGAGTTTAAGTATGTCGCCGAGGTTTTTCAGATCTTCATCAATCCGCGCATCTACTTCCTTGGCCTTGCATAAAAAGAGAATGGCATCGGGGCACTTGGACGAAACTGCAGCCGCTATTTCGCCGAGAGCGCTGGCAGTATCAGATTCTTCTGCCGGGGCGGAGCCTTCTCCCAGTCCCCTGGTATCCAGGATTTCCAGCTTTCCCCGCTCCCCGGCGTATTCGTACCATCTTCCCCGTCCGGTTGTGCTCTTCACCGCGCCCACCGCGGCTACCTCTGCATTGAAGATGGCATTAATCAGGCTTGATTTGCCCGCTCCCCTTCGTCCGACTACGGCAATCCGCGGCGCCCGCGCTTCCATGATCAACTCCTCCAGCTCTTTGAGCTCTTTTCCCACCCTGGCCCGGTCTGGTCCAGGGATCAGGAACCAGATTTTTTCACGATACCGCCCAATCAGTTCTCTGACCTCAATTTTATAGTCTTCCATGCACTTGTTCTCCTAAAATATAATTATCTCCAGCGCCATGCTCTGATGTAATTCAACGGCAGCTTTTTCTTTTCCTTCCACCTTGCCTTTGCCTGGACCGGCCTGATCTATCTCCGGCACAACCGGGTTTCAATTCCCGGCGGCTCGCAAAGATCTTTTCATCCGAAGAACCGGCGCCGCATACTAAATAGATTAGAACGCAGTTGAATGCAATTCCGGTAGCGAGGCTTTGGCCATGGGTAAAATCAGGGTCTGCGTGGTGGGCTACGGCAACGTGGGACGGGAGGCGGTGGCCTCCATCAGGCAGGCTCCCGACATGGAGCTTGCCGGCGTGGTCAGGAGGGCCTTGGACGGAGAGCCTGTGGGTTTTCCCGCAGCCACCCGGGTGGAGGAGTTGGGTCCGGTCGACGTGGCCCTCCTGGCCCTCCCCTCGCGGCTCGTCCCCGAAGCGGCGCCTTTTTATCTCCAAAAGGGGATCAATACGGTGGACGGCTATGACATCCACGGCGAGTCCATGCTCCGGTTAAGGAAAAGCCTGGCCGTTCACGCAGAAGAGAAGGGCCGGGTGGCGATTATCGGCGCCGGTTGGGACCCCGGCACCGACTCCATCATCCGCATGCTCTTTACCGCCATTGCGCCTGCCGGGATCACCTACACGGACTTCGGCCCGGGCATGAGCATGGGGCACAGCGTCGCGGCAAGGTCAATCCGGGGAGTTAAAGAAGCCGTATCGGTAACCCTGCCCCTGGGCTACGGGCGGCATCGGCGGGACGTCTACGTGGAGCTCGACGAGGGGGCCGATTTTGCGGAGGTCACCGAAAAAATCAGGGAAGATCCCTATTTCAGCCATGATCCGACGCATGTGATCAGGGTCGACGATGCGGCGCCGTTTAAAGTTGCGGGCCACGGCGTGAAAATAACGCGCCTCGGCAGCTCGGGCACGGCCCATAACCAGCTGCTGGAGTTAAAGATGAGGCTGGCCAATCCCGCGGCCACGGCACAGGTCATGGTGGCGGCAGCCCGCGCCTCCATGCGGCTCCGGCCGGGCTGCTACGTGCTGGGCGAGATCCCCCCCATCGACCTGCTGCCTCTCAGCCGCGAGGAAATCATTAAACAGATAGTTTAAAAATGGCGTGAAACTCAACCGGCATATTTCTGCAACAGCTTTTTTTGTTCATTCAAAAAGTAACTTTTAACAACAGGCCAAGGCAGATGGATTAGCATCCTTGGCATGGGTTCCCTTTCCGCATCATCAAAGTAGGAAAGGCTTTTAATCATGTGATAAAGATTTACGTCCACCCCGGGATATTTCTTGGGGAAAAGTTCTGCCATTGTGTCAAGGCTGTATTGCTTGTGGCAAATCATGTAAAGATCGATAAAATCCTTGCGGGCCCCGCGCTGGCTGACGGCTGTCCACTTCATTAAACCGATATCAAGTAAAGAAGCCAGTTTCAGTCCGGGCATCTCTTCTGCTTGAATAAAATCATCCAAAAGCGGGTTGGGATAATACAGCCAGGTCAGGCGCACCCCGTCCAGGAGGCCATGGAATGTCCCCCTTTGCACATCCGAAACCACGATTTTCCCCAGTTGGGATAGCCTGCGTATTAGCACATCGGGATCAAACTCTTCGGGTGAAAACCAGTCGAAATCAAGAGATTCACGGTGACCTAGAATGAGAGCAAGTGCCGTTCCCCCCGCAAGATAACTGCCTGGAATGGGCATGCTTGACAACAGCCGGCTTAAAAAAGCTTTCCTTTCACTGCCGAGCGTTTCCCAGCGGAGCATATCTCCTCCTCCTTTAAATCAAAAAAGTTCTGCCAGCAACGCGCAGTTTTCAAGGAAAGCCCCTGGCTGGCAATAACCGCTTCTTTTATTTCGCTTTGCGAGTAATTCTCAAAAAGCCAGGCGAGAGCATGATGATCGCCCTCATTTAATAACCGCTCTATTACGAAAACGCGATGCTTTTGCAAATCGATCTCTTCCGGGAAGACGTCCCAAAAATACCGGTACAATTGAGCGGGAATCTTCTCGCCAGAAGCCATGGAACGGCCCTTCTTTCTATGGGTATACCATTATTTTACACTTCAAATGGGGCTATGGCAAGGCCGTTTTTATCCGGCGGCCTTTTTCGAGTACTTGGCCAGGTAAACAAGGCGCATCAGCAGGGACTCCACGGGGTGAATGGGCCTGGCGCCGCCGAAAAAAGCGGTGCCGATAACGGCCCGGCAGCCTTTTTCAAGGACCTGGGCCACAGCCGCGGCGTCGCTCCTGGAGGGGCCGCAGCAGAGGGCGCCGTTGTTTTTAACCAGCACGGCATAGCGGCCCTTGAGCTTGCGGGCAATTTCCCCGGCCGCCCCCGGCAGGGGGCCGCCTTCCGCCACCCTGGCGCTCACGCCGACAATTTGCGCAAAGTCGTCGAGCAGCGGGTAGACGCTTTGGCCCGCCCGGGAAAGGGTCAGTGTATCCGGCGATAGGTCGTGGATGATGGCCCGAATTTCTTTGAACCTCCGGTAAATGAGGCGATGGATTTCGGCCTCGGGCGGAATGGCGCCGCTTCCGGCCGACTCTTCCAGGCTGACCTTAATCCAGTCCTCCCCATCCTTGTCAGCGGCATTCAGATAAAGCTTGAAGTGATCGCCCTCTCTCTCGCTGCTGTAAAGCGGCTTGACGGGGGGCGGATCCATAAAGGGGCCGCACGGGGCGAGCTCCGCCAGGTAGTAAGCTCTCAGCGCATCCCAGTCCGCCTCTTGCCGGCCGCTGAGCTGCAGGTAGCGGCGCATGATATGGTCTTCGCAGAGCTGTTCCAGCGCCGCGGCAACCTTGAAGGTTTCCTCGCGATTTGCGCCCAGGCAAAGGGCCCCATGGCTGGCCATGAGGAAAGCCTTGCCCTCCGAGCGGGAGAGCGCCGCGACAACGCCTTTTATCAATTTCTTTGAGCCGGGCAGCCCGTAAGAAGCGCAGGGAACCCGGCGGCTGCCGATTATGGCGGCCGCACCAGGATCGATCACCTCCATGTCGCGATGCAGCGCGCTGACCGCGGAGGCGTTAACCTGGTGGGTGTGGATGATAAAATTGACCTCCGGGCGCTCCCGGTAGACGGCGGCGTGAAGTCCCTTTTCCGAGGAGGGCTTGATCTCACCCTCGTAGCTGCCGTCGGCGATATTGACTACAACTATTTCCTCTGGCTTTAAAGTCTCGTAAGCCCTGCCGCTGGGGGTGATCACAAATTGCGAGTCGCTGATGCGGGCGCTGACGTTGCCCCAGGTGCGGGCAATGAGGCCCGCCTTGACCAGCTCATGCCCCGCTCGAACTACTTCTTCTCTGGCCTGCTGCAGCTGCACTGGTTTTCACCTCCGGTAAATCCCTCCGCCCCTGCGAGATCAGGCGCATTAATATCTTGCCGTTAGCTTTCTTTCAGCCCCACGTTGGCGAAGACCCGGTCGAAGCGGGCGAGGGCGTCGTCGATCATCTCCTCGGTGTAGGCGGCGCTGGTGTAGAGACGGCTGCCGGCCAGGGTGACCAGTCCCTCGGCCATGTACGCCGCTCCCATGTGCTCCATCTCCCTCTTCCGCTCGGAAGTGGCCTTGATCACCGCGGGAATGCGCCAGGGCTTGCTCCAGTCGATGGAGAAGTGCAGCGTCCCCACCGTCTCCAGGTGGACAATGGAGCCCTGGTTGAAGGCCACAAAGGGCAGATCGTATTTCTTGATCAGCTCCTGCAGCCCCTTGGTCAGGCGGTCGCCCATGCGGCCGGCCTTCTGCGCGGCGCCGGTCCTCTCGATTTCGCAGATGGTGTAGTAGCCGGCCACGCAACTGAGCGGGTTTGCAGCCATGGTCCCGCCCACCAGCGCTTTTTTATGCTTCTCCCCGCCCTTGATCCCGGCGGCGAGGTATTTCATGTACTTCTTCTTCCCGCCGATGCCCCCGGCGCTGGGATAGCCGCCGGCCACGACCTTGCCGAAGACGGTGAGGTCGGGGTCGACGCCGAAGTAGCCCTGGGCTCCCGACGGCCCCAGCCGGAAGGCGGTAACCACCTCGTCGAAGATGAGCAGGGCGCCGTACTTGCGGCAGAGCCGTTCCACCTCGCGGTTGAATTCAAAGTAGAGCGGGCGAGTGCCGCTTTCGGGGCCGATCGGCTCCATGAGCACCGCGGCGGTGCCCCCGCGCAGCTGGTTCCAGCGCAGCTTCCGCTCCAGGTCGTCGAGGTCGTTGGGGAAAAACTCCTGGGTGTATTTAAAAATGTTCCGGGGGATGCCGGGCGCTTGCGTCCACTTGGAGCCGGGAATGCGGATGCCGTAGGCCAGCTGGTCGCTCCAGCCGTGGTAGGCGCCGCCCATCTTCAGGATGTACTTTTTCCCCGTGGCCAGGCGGGCGACCCTAAGCGCCACCATGCAGCCCTCGGTGCCCGAGTTGAGCATGCGGAACATCTCCACCGAGGGCATGAGCTCACAGATCTTCTGCGCCAGCTTGTATTCATACTCGTGGAACAATCCCGTGGATGGGCCGCACTCATTAAGCAGTTCAATTACTTTCTCCCTCACCTCAGGAGGGTTGGAACCCAGCACGGTGGGCCCCCCGGCCTGCAGGAAGTCGTAGTAGCGGTTGCCGTCAATGTCGTAGAGGTAAGCTCCTTCGGCCTTGGTAAAGACCAGGGGGAAGGGGTAGTTGAAGGCGAGGTTGTGCTGCACTCCGCCGGGGATAAGCTCCACGGCCCGGTCAATGATCTCCTTCGATTTCCGGCATTTCTTCGCGTAATACTCTTCTTCATATTTTTTGAGGGCTTCGGGCTTGATGGTGTAAATGGGCTTGCGGATTAGCTCGTCGAGCTGGCGGATGACCGCCGCGGCATCAGGATACTCGGATATGGCAAAATTCCCTTCCATGAGCTTTCTCCTCCCGGTTACGTGGTCTGGCAGGTGAGCGAGTGAGCAGTCACTCACTAACGACAGTCTACCCTTTTTTTTCTGCCTTGTCAAACAATAAAATGGAGCT
>JAAZIN010000036.1 GCA_012800855.1 Bacillota bacterium | reverse complement strand
TCTACTAAACGAACTATTTCCATGAGGAACCTCGACCTCCTTTGGGGGTTTGTTCGAATGTGAGGTTCCTCTTCTATTTCCATATGGAAATATCCTCCATAACCCTACAGTAATTTTACACTAACCTTCCCCGCCGGGCCTGCCCTTATTCTTGAAGCGTCTTTCATTATAAATTACTTTAAACCTTAATAATATTCATAAAAGTGCTTGATTTTTGTCCTTAAAAAATATACAATTATTAAAGCGAATGAGCATTCATTCATCCAGCATATAATTCCAGCGGAGGCCACAGTGGTCAAGAAAACGGGAGAAAAGTATTTTGCCATCCTCGAAGCGGCCATCAAAACCTTTGCCCGCTACGGCTACCACCGCACCCGCGTCTCCGACATCGCCCGGGAGGCGGGAGTGGCTGACGGCACCGTCTACATTTATTTTGAAAAGAAGGAGGACATCCTTATCTCCCTTTTCCAGGAGATGATGTCGCAGTTTGTCGAAGGGTTGCGGCAACAGCTGGCGGCATGCCGCAACAGCAACGAGAAACTGGCCACCGTGGTCAGCTACCACCTGAATACCCTGGGGAGCCGCCCCGAGCAGGCCAAAGTGACCCAGATCGAGTTGCGGCAGATCGATGAAACCATCAACAGGGGCATCTCCTTGCCGCTGTTAAATTATTTCCGGCTCATCGAGGAGGTGATTGCCGAAGGTCAGAAAGAGGGGCTTTACCGTCGCAACCTCGACGTCCGCACCGCCAGGAAGGTCATTTTCGGTGCCATTGACGAAGTAGTCACCTGCTGGACCATGTCCAAGAAGGCATATGACCTCGGAAGCCTGGCCGGCCCCGTCTATGACCTGCTGGTAAGAGGGCTGCAGTAGTGTTTCCTTGACGTGGTGAGGAAAGAGTGAGCAAGAGTAAAAAGGAGGTATTTTGATGGCCGTAAAGGAGATTAAAAAAGCCGCAGTGCTCGGTGCCGGCGTTATGGGCGCCACCATCGCCGCCCACCTGGCCAACGTGGGTATCCCCGTTTACCTGCTGGACATCGTGCCGCGCGAGCTTACTCCGGAAGAAGAGAAGAAGGGGCTAACCCTGGAAAGCCCGGAGGTGCGCAACCGCCTCGCCACCCTGGGGAAGGAAGGCCTGCTCAAGCAAAAGCTGAACCCCCTCTACCGCAAGTCCAACGTGGAGCTCATCATCCCCGGCAACATGGAAGATCACATGGACTGGTTGAAAGAATGCGACTGGATCATTGAAGTGGTCATCGAAAACATGGACATCAAGAAAAACCTCTTCAAGCGCGTGGAAGCCCACTGGACCCCGGGAACGATCGTCAGCTCCAACACGTCGGGCCTCTCCATCAACGAGATGGTTTCAGAATGCTCTGCCGAGTTCCGCAAGTATTTCCTGGGCACCCATTTCTTCAACCCGCCCCGCTACATGAAGCTTCTGGAATTGATTCCCTGCTCTGAAACGCTGCCCGAAGTGATGAGCTACATGCAGCGCTTCTGCGAGCGCGTTCTCGGCAAGGGCGTGGTCTTCGCCAAGGATACACCCAACTTCATCGCCAACCGCATTGGGACCTACGCCATGGTGCAGACGATGAAGCTCATGCAGCAGGAGAAGATGACTATCGAGCAGGTGGACGCCATTACCGGGCCGCCCATGGGCCATCCCAAGAGCGCTTCTTTCCGGACCATGGACATGGTCGGTCTCGACACCTTCTGCCACGTGGTCAGGACCAGCATCGAGAAATCCCCTGACCCCGTAGAAAAAGAAGAAATGCAGATTCCCGCCTTCCTGGAGCGGATGGTGGAGCAGAAGCTGCTGGGAGACAAAACGGGGCAGGGCTTCTACAAGAAGGTCCGGGGAGAAGGGGGCAAGGAAATCTTTGCCATTGACTACGAGACCCTGGAGTATCGTCCCCGGGAGAAGGCCAAGTTTGACATCCTCAAGAAGGCCAAGGATGCCGGCCTCAGGGAAGGCTTCAAGCTGCTGGTCAACTCCGACGACCAGGCGGGCAGGTTTGCCTGGAACTTGACGAAAAAGCTGCTGCTCTACACCGCCAGGCGCATTCCCGAAATCGCCGATGACATCGTCAACATCGACCGGGCCATGAGCTGGGGCTTTAACTGGGAACTGGGGCCCTTCGCCAGCTGGGATGCCATCGGCCTGCGGGAAAGCGTGGAGCGCATGAAAAAGGAAGGCGAAGAAATTCCCGCCTTCGTGGAAGAGATGCTCAACAACGGCTGCGAGAGCTTTTACAAGGAAGATGAGAACGGGACCCTCTACTACTACGACATCCCCACCAAGAGCTACAAGCCCGTTCCCATCAGCCCCGAGGTGATCAGCCTGCCGGCGCTGAAGAAGCAGAACCGGCTGGTCAAGGGCAACGATGACGGCAGCCTCATTGATCTTGGCGACGGGGTTTGCTGCCTGGAGATGCACAGCCCGCAGCAGGCCATTTCGCCGCTGTTCACCCAGTTTATCTTCGAAGCCATCGAAGAGGCGGAGAAAAACTTTGCCGGAATGATCATCGCCAACCAGGCCAAAAACTTCTGCGTCGGCGCCAACGTGGCCCTGCTGCTCATGGCGGCGCAGAGCGGCGACTGGGATATGATCGAGAAGTCGGTCAAGGAATTCCAGGATGCCATGCTGGCCATTAAATACTCGCGCATCCCCGTGGTTGCCGCACCCTTCCAGATGACCCTGGGCGGCGGGATGGAGATCATCCTGCACTGCGACCGCATCCATGCCGCTGCTGAGACCTACATGGGCCAGGTGGAGATGGGCGTGGGGCTGCTGCCCGGCGGCGGCGGCAACAAAGAGTTGCTCTACCGCTACCTGGAGAGAATCCCCGAGGGGATGAAGGTGGACCTGCTGCCCTATGTGCAGAAGGCCTTTGAAGCCATCGCCATGGCCACCGTTTCCACCAGCGCCCGCCATGCCCAGGAGCTCGGGTTCATGCGTCCCACGGACAAAGTCTCCGTCAACCAGGACCACCTGATTCACGATGCCAAGCAGACGGTCCTGACCATGATCAAGGAAGGATACGAACCGCCGCGGCCGAAAGAAATCCCGGCCCTCGGTGAATACGGTTTCGCCGCCTTCAAGGCGGGCGTGCAGAACATGCGCTGGGGGAACTACATCAGCGATCACGACATGAAGATTGCCCTGGAAATCGCCTACGTCCTCTGCGGCGGCAACATCAGGCCCATGACAATGGTCAGCGAGCAATATCTCCTCGATCTCGAGCGCGAGGCTTTCCTGCGCCTCCTGGGCGAGGAGAAAACCCAGGAACGGATCATGTCTCTGCTCACCACGGGCAGGCCAGTAAGGAACTAAGGAGGTAATAAAATGAAAGAAGCTGTTATTGTCTCCAGCGTCCGCACCGCCGTCGGCAAGGCGCCGCGGGGGACTTTGCGCTTCACCCGGCCCGAATACATGGCCGCCACGGTAATCAAGGAAGCGGTCGCCCGGGCCAAGGGCCTGGATCCGGCCGAAATTGACGACGTCATCCTCGGCTGCTCCTTCCCCGAAGCCGAGCAGGGGATGAACATCGGCCGCCTGGCCGCGCTGCAGGCCGGGCTTCCCGACACGGTGCCGGGACAGACAGTGAACCGCTTCTGCTCCTCCGGGCTGCAGGCAATCGCCCTCGCCGCCGAGCGGATCATGTGCGGCTTTGCCGACGTGATTGTGGCCGGCGGGGTGGAGAGTATGAGCATGGTCCCGATGGGGGGCAACAAGATCGCCCCGAGCCCCGTTCTGGCGGAGACCTTAATCGAAGCTTACACCCCCATGGGGATCACCGCGGAAAACGTGGCCGAGCGCTTCAACATCAGCCGCGAGGACCAGGATAAGCTAGCCCTGCGCAGCCACCAGAAGGCGGCGGCGGCCATCAAGGAGGGCAAGTTCAAGGAAGAGATTGTCCCCCTTAAGGTAGTCGACCGCTATCCCGGCCCCGACAACAAGATCGTGGAGAAGGAACTCATCTTCGACACCGACGAGGGGGTCCGCTTCGACACCTCGCTGGAAGCGCTGGCCCAGCTGCGCCCGGTGTTCAAAAAGGACGGCACTGTCACCGCGGGCAACTCTTCGCAGACCAGCGACGGGGCGGCGGCGGCGGTGGTCATGTCGGCGGAGAAGGCCGGCGCCTTAGGCCTGAAGCCCATGGCCGTCTTCCGCGGCTTTGCCGTAGCCGGCTGCCCGCCGGACATCATGGGCATCGGGCCCGCCGTGGCCATTCCCAAGCTGATGAAGCTTACGGGGATGAAGATCGAGGACATCGACCTCTTCGAGCTGAACGAGGCCTTCGCCTCGCAGGCGCTTTACTGCATCCGCGAGCTCGGCCTTGACATGGAGAAGGTCAACGTGAACGGCGGGGCCATTGCCCTGGGCCACCCCCTGGGCTGCACCGGGGCGAAGCTCACGGCCACCCTGCTGCATGAGCTGAAGCGGCGCGGCGGCCGCTATGGGGTCGTCTCCATGTGCATCGGGGGCGGCATGGGCGCCGCCGGCCTCTTCGAGATGGCCTAAGCCCTGCCGCAGGGAAAAAAACCGAGGGGGCACCGCATGCCGGTGCCCCCTCTCTTTCTAGAACACTAGAAAACTGGGACACTAGGGACGTACCTTTTTGTCCCAGTTTCAAACTCAATCCTTTGACCTCACTGCCCCTGCATGGCGAGTCTTTGCAAAAATTTTCTATTGTTATAAAATTAGGGTAAAGCTTGAAAGGTGGGTGACCCCACCATGCCGAGAAAAAACAGGATAATTAGCTCAAGCAGAATTTACCATGTAGTAAGCCGCGGAATTGATAAAAACCCTATTTTTATTGATCCCGATGATTATAATCAATTCATCAACATCCTGAGAAAAATACGACAAAATAAGCCCTTTACCATCTACGCCTACTGCTTAATGAACAATCATTACCACCTCGTTGTCAATGAAAAGCAAACTGGTATTTCTTCGATAATGTCTTCCATAAATACAACTTATGCCATATATTTCAATAAAAAATACAACCGCACCGGACACCTCTTCCAAAGCAGATTTATAAGTGAAGCCATAGAAGATGAAGCTTATTTTCTTGCTGCCGTGAGATATGTTCACAATAATCCGGTTTCGGCCAATTTAGTAAGCGAAGCGTCGCAATATAATTGGAGCAGCTACAGGTCATACTTGCACCTGGGCAGCAATGATGAGCTGATTGATTATCAATTTGTTTTGAACATGTTTGCATCTTCTTTAACTGAGGCATTACCCCGTTTTGTTGAATTTTCAAAGCAAACCGATGAACAAAATTTTGTTGATTATCTCGGAGAAAAGGAAGAAATGGCAGCCAAGGAGAAAAAAGCCAAATTGTTCATTGACATGTATTTGCAGGAACGAAACATGAACATCGAAAAATTGAAACTCAGGTCCAACATGGCCATTAGAAATGAACTAATAAGATTATTAATTGAGAATACCGACTTGCCTCTAAGGCGAATCGGAAAGCTGCTTAATTTGAGCAAAAGTACAATTTCAAGATTTAAATGAGCGTAAAGGCATCAATGGGACAATAAGGTACGTCCCTGTTGTCCTATTATTGGTCCCGCAATAAGCGGAAAGGGGCATAAGTGGGACAACAAGGTACGTCCCCCTTGTCCCACTTTGGGGGGAGGCCAATGGAACAGGTGAAGATACCGCCGGAGGAGCTGGCGGGGCGCCGGCAGAGGCTGCAGCGGCTGATGCGGGAGCAGGGGCTGGGCGGAGCGCTCATCGTGCAGCGGGCCGACCTCTACTATTTCAGCGGCACGGCGCAGGAGGGCCACCTCTTTATCCCCGTGGAGGGCGAGCCCCGCCTGCTGGTGCGGCGCAGCCTGGAGCGGGCCCGCTCCGAAAGCAGCCTGCGGCAGATCTATCCCTTTGCCGGCTGGGATGATCTTGCTGCTACGGTGAAGGAGATGAGCGCGCCGGGTGCGCCCGTTGGGCTGGAGCTGGACGTGCTGCCGGTAAACATCTTCCGGCGCTACGAGAAGATCATCGCCCCCTTGGAAGCCGCCGACGTATCGCCCCTTGTCCGCAGCGTGAGGGCGGTAAAATCTCCCTACGAACTGGAGCAGCTGCAAAGGGCGGCGGCGCTCGGCGAAGCCGTCTTCAACCACGCCCGGAAGATCTGCCGCGAGGGCATGAGGGAGATCGAGCTGGCCGCGGCGCTGGAGGCCTTCGCCCGCGCCCGCGGCCACCAGGGGGCCGTGCGCATGCGCGGCTTCAACCAGGAGCTTTTCTTCAGCCACACCATGGCCGGCGCAAGCGCGGCCGTGCCCAGCTTTTTCAACGGCCCCACGGGAGGGCGGGGGCTGAATCTCTCCTACCCCCAGGGGGCCGGCTTCCGCCGCATTGAGCGCGGCGAACCCATCCTCATTGACTTTGTCACCGTCCTCAACGGCTACATGGTGGACCAGACCCGCGTCTTCTGCCTGGGGCGGCCGGCGGAGAAGCTGCAGCGCGCCTACGAGACGGCGCTGCAGATCAAGGAGGCGCTGGCGGAGCTGGGCCGGGAGGGGGTCGTCGCCGCCGATCTCTACCGGCGGGCAGAGGAGATGGCCGCCGCCGCGGGGCTGGCGGAGCACTTCATGGGCGCGGCGGAGAAGGTATACTTCGTCGGCCACGGCGTGGGCCTGGAGCTGGACGAGCTGCCGGTAATCGCCCGCAGCAGCCATGCCGCTCTCGCCGAGGGGATGGTCGTGGCCCTGGAGCCGAAATTCGTCTTCCCCGGAGATGGGACCGTGGGCATCGAGGACACCTTTGTCGTCCACCGCCGCGGCCTGGAGCAGATCACCCGCTTTGACGACTCCCTGCAGATCCTGTAACAATCCTCCGCCGCATGCATATGCTGTAATGTTGGAGATATATGCAGCTGCGGGGAGTGGTGGCCGTGGGCGGAATCTGCGGTTTTGTTGCCGCAAGGGGCAGGGTCCTGCCCGACAGCAAGGCGGTGCTGGAGGCGATGGCGGAGGCCATGGCCCACCGCGGAGGGGGCGCAAGAAGCTTCTTCCACGACGGGCGCGCCTCCCTCGGCGAACTGTCATGGTCCGACCACGTCAGTAACGCGCCTGGGGCGCCCCTGGCCAACGAGACGGGGCGCTACCGCTTGGTCTGCGACGGGAGCATTTACAATCACCGGCAGCTGCGGCAGGAGCTCCAGCGGCGGGGGCACCGCTTTAAAACGCGGGAGGAGCAGGAGGTCATTGTTCACCTCTTCGAGGAGATGGGGCCGGAATGCGCCTCCCGGCTGCGCGGCGCCTTTGCCTTCGCCCTCTGGGACGGCGAAGCAGAAACCCTCTACCTGGTGCGGGATCGCTTCGGGATGAAGCCGCTTTACTACGCCGCCGCCTCCGACGGGGCTCTCCTTTTCGCCTCTGAGGCCAAGGCGCTGCTGAAATATCCCCGCCTCTCCACGGGAGTCAACCTGGCCGCACTCCCCCACTACCTCACCTTCCAGTATTTCCCTGACCCCCAGTCCGCCTTCCTGGGGATAATGCGCCTGCACCCGGCACACCATCTTGCCTGGAACGGGGGCGAGAGCAGGCTCCGAAAATACTGGGATATCCGCTTCCGCCCGGCCGACAAGCCGCTCTCCTACTTCGTGGAAAAAGCCTCCCACCTTATCCGCGAATCGGTGCGGCTGCACTGCGGCGAGGGGCCCCTGCCGGGGGCATTTTTAAGCAGCGGCATCGACTCGAGCAACATTGCGGCCCTGCTCAGCAGGCTGGGCGAAGTGAACAGCTACTCGGTAAACTGCGCCGGGGGGAAGTACGACGAGCTGACCCCGGCCCGCGAGACGGCGCACTTCCTGGGAACGCGGCACCGCGAAGCCCTTATCGGCCCCGCCGAATTCTGGGCCGAGCTGCCGCACGCCATCTGGCACCAGGATGAGCCCGTGGCCGACCCCGCGGCCATCGCCCTCTTCTTCGCCGCCGGCCTGGCCGCCACCGAAGTAAAGGCGGTCCTTTCGGGAGAGGGGGCCGATGAAGCCTTCGGCGGCTACGAGATCTACCGCGAACCAGCGGCGCTGGCCCCGGTGCAATGCCTGCCTCGGCCCGTCAAAGGCCTCCTGCGGCGGCTGGAAGGTCGGCTCCCGGAGGGGATGAAGGGGAAAAACTATCTCCGGCGGGCGACGACGTCCCTGGAGAGGCGCTACTACGGGAATGCCTTTATCTTCTCCGAGGCAGAGAAGGCGGCGCTGCTCAACCCCGACCTCTACGGCGCCGGCTGGGTCCCGCCCTGGGAGATCACCGCACCCTACTACCGCAAGAGCACCGGATGGGATGCGGCCACGCGCATGCAGCATCTCGACTTCCACACCTGGCTGCCCGGCGACATCCTGGCCAAGGCGGACCGCATGGTAAGCGCCCATTCCCTCGAACTGCACCTACCTTACCTGGACCACGTGCTGGTGGAATTCGCCGCCACCATCCCGCCCCGCTACAAGATTGCCCGCGGCATGACCAAGTATGTCCTGCGGATGTCGGCCTCGCGCTACCTGCCCGGGGAAATTTACCGCCGCCCCAAGCTCGGCTTCCCCGTGCCCCTGGCCCCATGGATCCGGGAGCACTTCCAGGAGCAGCTGCGCGAGCTCTGGCACAGCGAAGCGGCACGCACCTACTTCAACCCCGCCGTGCTGGAGCAGATGCTGGAGCGGCACTGCCGGGGCGAGGCCGATTACGCGCGGAAGATCTGGACGGCGGCCGTCTTCCTGCTCTGGCACAGGCTCTACTTTGAATGATGCCGCCAAGGCCGGAGCGGCAGATTCCGTCAAGAACTTATGTCGACAGCCCTCCATGCCTAAGGCGGGGACAAGCCTTGCCGAGTGCGGCCGGGCAGCCGATTCCACAAAAAGCAATTCACAATATCCACAGGGTTATGCACAGTTATGCACAGGCGGAAGCTCGCAACGATGCCCTCCCAGGCCCGTTATTAACAATGTCCACAGACAGTTGACATAAAACAAATAAAAAAGGGGGGCATGCAGCCCCCCGCATGGCTCCTTTCACAGCGCCGGGTAAACCGGGCGCAGCTCGGTTCCGGGGTAAAAGTGCTGCAGGATTTCCTTGAAATCATGACCCTGCCGGGCCATGCCCGCGGCCCCGTACTGGCTCATCCCAACCCCGTGGCCGTTGCCCCCGCCGGCAATGAGCACCCGCGCTGCCTCCCCCTGCTCGTTCCTCTCCACTTCGAAAACGGCAAAGGCGCTGGGCAGAATGTCGTAGTCCTGCAGCCGGCGGCCGTCATGGCACTGCAGGACTACCGGGGCGGCGCCGGGCAAGTAGTTTACCGGGCGGATGACGGCGCGGATGTTGTATTCCTTCAGGATGCGGTAGGTGCCGTTGGTCCCCTCAATTTCCAGGACCATGATGTTGCCCCCTTCCCCCCGCTGCAGCACACGGATGTCCAGCAGCCGCCCCAGGGGGTTGCGAGGGATCTCCAGGGAGCGAAACTCCCCGCCCTCCCGGGTCAAGATTGAACCCGGCTGCGCCTGGTAGCGCGGCGCCAGGTTGCGGTTAATGGCCTCGGTGAGCTGCTCGCCGCTCATCTCCACCCTCCAGCGGAAGAAAGGAGAGAGGGCATCGTAAGCCGGCCAGTCGGCGCGCTCCAGGAAGCGCTCCATCTCCCCTTCATCCTTCAAGTTAAAGCTTTCCCCGGGAACCTGGGAGAGCGCTTTCAAGTAGGGGATGGGCGCGGCGGGAAAAGCGCCGCCGTCCGGGTCGGACCAGACTTCGTGGTAGTTGGCGGTATGGCCGCAGGAGGAGGAGAAAAAGCGGGCGTCGGCCACCGCATCGCCGTAGAAGAGAACCAGCCCGGCGGTCTCCTCCACCGCCGCCGTGGCCAGGGGATCCTCGGGGCGGTTGTTGTAGACCTGCGACATGACGCTGTCATCCACGTGCGCCCCGTAGCGGCTGAAGCCGCTGCTGAAGATGGTCCGGTAGGCGTAGGAGCGGGCGGCCACGGCCTGGGCCTTGAGCGCCTCCGCCCCGAAAGAGACGGGCATTTCAGCGGGGACCACGGTGTAGAGGTATTCTTCAAGGGAGAGCTCGTTAACCAGGACCAGCTCCCCGCCCTGGTTGGCAATCTCCAGGATGCCGCGATAGGCCGGATCTCTACCGGGCCAGCCATCCCGGACCAGGCCTTCGACGATCATGGCGCCCCCCTCCCGGGCGTAAACAAAAAGGCGATGGGCGAACTCCATGCTCTCCAGCCCCTCCGGGGTAACTTTAATCAATTCCCCGGCCGGCTCCACGAGCACCGACTGGCCCGGCTCAAAGGCAAGGAGGGCGCCGCTGCGCCTCTCTTCGAGAGTATAGGGCTGCGCGCTGTTCAGGCGGATCTGCCGGTGGAAAAGAGACTCCTCGGAAAGCTGGTGCAGGTTCTGCCGCAGCAGCACCCGAATGGTCCGCGGCAGGTAGGCCCCCTTCTCCACCTTGGCCGCGGCGACCCCGCCCTCGGAGAGGTAGAGCACTAGGTCGCTCATGCCCACCACCAGGTCCTGCAGCGAGCCCTGCTCCGCCCGGTAAGCGGGCTCCCGTTCAACGAGGTAAACCGAAAGAGGCGCCTTCAAGGGCAAATTGCCTTCAAGCTCCCCCTCGCATTCGCTATCGCTCAGGCGCAGCAGCCGGGAGAGGCGCATCTCCTCCAGCGGCGCGAAGATGGCCGCGTCGCCGAAGAGCTGCACCCGGGCCACCATCCCCTCCGCCACGGCCAGGCCGGCCGGAGCGGGGATCTCCATCCTCTCGCCCAGCCATAGAAGCTGCACCGTGGGGGAATCCCCCTGTTCATCCCTTGCCACCTTCTCCACCAGGGCGCCGTCCATGATTTTTACCTCGGGTAGGCTTTCCACCAGCCACTCCCCTCTCCGGCGAACCAGCTGCAGCGACGCCGTGTGCAGGGAGCCGTCAACGGTAAAGTAGACCAGGGCCCTGCCGCTGAACAGTCCCGTGGGCCGCCCCCGGGCGGCGCCTCTATAGGTATAACCAGGGCCGTCAAAGAGAGCCATAAGGGAAGCGAGCGCCGCTTCGCCGCCCTCCCTCTCCAGCAGGAGCGAGATGGCGCCTTCCTCGTCTCCCGCCTCCACGCGCTGCATAAAGCGTCCTGCAGCGACATCGATCTGGGCGCACATTTGCCGGTAGCCGCGCCAGCAGGCTGCGCCCAGCAGCAGAAGGGCGAGTAAAAAGAGGAACATCCCGCAGCCGCCGCGGCGGTGCCTTTTTACTCTCAGGCGCCTCTTTGATCTGGGCATGGCTTTCTCCCTCTCGGCAGCAGTTTTCCAGTTTATTTCTACATTGTAGCAGGGAAGCTTTCCGGGAACAATAGCCTTCTTCCCCGCCGCCTGTCCGCCCCTTTCTTCCCTCGCCGCCGGCTTAATAATTTAAAGCAGAAAAAAAGGAATCCCCTTTTATTTAGCGAATAAAGGATTGAAAAAACGCTAGAGGAGGATGGAGATGGAGGTTAGAATTAACGACGAGTGCAGCGCTTGCGGTGTCTGCGAAGATATTTGCCCGGAGGTCTTTGAACTCGGTGATGAAAAGGCCCAGGTAAAGGTAAATCCCGTTCCCGAAGAATACGAGGACAAGGTCCGCGAAGCGGCCGACGAATGCCCCAGCGAGGCCATTGAAATCATCGAGTAGGCCATTCTACAGGCAAGGCTTTAAAAATTTTGTTTTAAAAGAACCCGCCACGGCGGGTTCTTTGATCAAGTAAACCGGACTAATCTTCCCCCTTTCTGCATAAAGAATAAAGATGTTCGCAAATCCAGGGCGGTGAATGGGCCATGCAGTGCCTGTAAATAATTGTTATCGTAGCAGCAAACTGGAAGCAGGATTTCGGCGGCCCTTCAAAGAACAATGGAGAGAGTGCGTCGAGGGGGCGGAGGTGCATCAAGGAAATGTTCATGCTGCAAGAGTTGCTTAACCAGGTGGAAGTACTGGACTCAAACGGCAGCGCCAACCCGGCCATTTTCAGCCTGGCTTACCACTCGGAGCGGGTGCGGCCGGGAGCGCTTTTTTTCTGCATCAAGGGCTTTAAAACAGACGGCCACCTCTACCTGGAGCAAGCCCGGCAAAAAGGCGCCGCCGCGGCCATTGTGGAAGAAATCCAGCCCCAGGTGGATCTGCCCCAGTTTCGCGTCGCCGACAGCCGCAGCGCCCTGGCCACCCTGGCGGATTATTTTTACGGCCACCCCTCGCGAAAGCTGAAGATGATCGGCATAACCGCCAGCAACGGCAAAACGACCACCAGCTTTATGACCAATGCCATCCTGGAGGAGCAGGGCCTGAAAACGGGGCTCATCGGGACGGTCATCGTCAAGTCCGGCAGCACGGTGCGGCCGGCGGTGCTGACCACTCCAGAGTCCCTGGACCTGCACCACTTTCTTTACCAGATGGTGGAGCAGGGAGTCACCCACGTGACCATGGAAGTCTCCTCTTCAGGCATTGACCTCAACCGGGTAGGCGCCGTCGATTTCGACATCATCGTCTTCAACAACGTAAGCCGCGAGCATATCGACCTGCACGGCTCCTTTGAAAACTACTACCGCACCAAGGCCAGCCTGGTGCGGCGCGCCCGCCCCGACCAGTGGGTGGTCCTGAACATGGACTGCCCCTATACCGCCACCCTTAGAAAAGAGACAGCAGCGAAGACCCTGACCTACGGCTTTAAAAACAGCGACGCCGACTGCGTGGTGCGGGAGCTGGACCTGGCCACGGGACGGGCACGTTTCTTCGTGGAGCTTAAAAAACCGGAGCTGGCCGAAAAGCTGGCCGGCGGCCTGGAGCGCTTCCCCATCGAGCTCTCCGTCCTGGGCCTGCACAGCGTTTACAACGCCATGGCGGCCCTGCTCTGCGGTCTGCTCTGCGGCGTCCCCGTGCCAGTAATCCAGCACGCCCTGAGGAAGTTCCGCGGGGTAGAGCGCCGCTTCGAGCTTATCTTCGACGGCGACTTCAAGGTCATCGACGATCACTTCGCCAACAGCGGCAACATCAACGTCACCCTGGAGACACTCAAGTTCATGAAATACCGCCGCCTGCACATGGTCTACGCCATCCGCGGCAGCAGGGGGGTCACCGTGAACCGCGAAAACGCCGCCACCATGGCCCGGTGGATCCCTCGGCTGGGGGTTAAAACGGTCATCGCCACCACCAGCAACAGCCACGTCACGGAGAAAGATGTCGTCACCCCGGAAGAGATCCGGGCCTTTGCCCAGGAGATGGAGGCGGCGGGGATCCAGTACGAACTCTACCGGGAGCTGCCTGACGCCATCGCCGCAGCCCTATCTCGCGTCCAGCCCGGCGATGTGCTCCTGCTGCTGGGATGCCAGGGCATGGACTACGGTGCCGGCATCTGCCTGGAGATGATCCACCAGCGCTACCCCCACCTCGACCGGGAGAAGGTTTTCCAGGCCCTGCAAAACCGGGTGGCGGGCATATAACAATTGCCGCCTACTCCTCCTGGATATTGATGCCTCCCATGAAGGTGCACGCCCGAATGCGCAGGTACTTGCCACCCGCCGCCGCGCCAGGATCGCCCAACTTGCGGCTGGCGATGATGCCGCCGTCTTCCTGATCTTTGAAGGCGATGCCCCCGAGAATGGCGGTCCCCTCGTAAACTACGGCCAGGCCGGGCGGGATTTTAACGTCAATTCCCCCCATGATGGCCGTCAAATCGAGAATGGTTTCGCCGTCGGGGATCTCCGCCGCGGTAAGATCCATGTCTATGCCGCCCATGAAGGCAAAATAGCTGCCGCTCTCCAGCTTCCACGGTGCTGGTCCCCCCACTTCAATGCCCCCTAGGAAAGCAAAACGCCCCCCGCTGCGCCCGGCAAGCACCCGGCCGCGGATGAGGTTGAAGCCGGCAAGGATCAGGATCACGGCAAAGAGAAGGCTCCAGAATATATCCGTTTTCAGCTCTTTCAGGTAGCCAAACTTGTGGGCCAGGTAGAGGGCACCGATGAAAAAGATGATTAAACCGCATATAAAGCGGCCCGGAGAGAAAACGATCTTTCTTGCTCCTGCCGCGGAACGCGAGCGGAAAAAAGAAAAGATCAACAAATCGAGGCCAAAAATAATCAGAGGAAGGGGCCAGTAAGATAGTATGTCGCGCGCGCTGATCTCAAAACCAAGCAAATTTAATATTATGGCCGCTCCCAGCAACAACAAAAAGAGGCCGAGAAAGAGACGCCCGCTAAAATAACGCATATTTTGTTCCCCCTTGATTTAAATGAGCTTGCGCCTTATTGATAAACTTTTTTAAATTATAAGGCAAAATTAACCACGGGTAAATCCGGTGGAAACATCCCTGTTTTAATGGATTTGCAGCCATGAAGCATGACCCCGGATTCTCTTTTTTGCTTGAGGGCAGAACCCAAAGCGGGCGTTTGGGAGATCCTTTGCTGCTCAAACAT
>JAAZIN010000035.1 GCA_012800855.1 Bacillota bacterium | reverse complement strand
GCATTACGATTATTAAAGCTGCCCACCCTGTAAAAAGAGGTAAAAACCCGAAGATCGATTTTCTGCAGAAAACCATGGGGTATCTGCGAAAACTATAAGCAATACTCATAGTAAGGACATGTTTCCATGCAGTTATCGGCTTTCCCAGGATCAATTTCATCGTAAACCATCCTCATCTTTTCATCTCGTTCCTCGATGAACCACTGGCGCAGTTCATCGTTGATAATATGAAAATCCTTTTCAATATAGAGGCGATTGTTTCTAAACAGCCCGTAGACTATACAGCCTATATTGATAGGGTACTCAAAAATAGCTTCCATGACAAGGGCATACCCAGTTGTTGTCAAGCGGTGGAACGGTTCTCGCGGACCAAATTTTAAGTCCATGATCATCGGTTCAGAAAATACAAAGGCGTCGCTGCTAAGGTTGGGGCTTAATCCAAGAAAGGTCCCATCCAGCTTCTGCTCAAGAACGAATGGTACAACCTGGACCGCCAGTGAATCCTCGCCAATATATGGCTGGCGGGATAGCACTTCGCGGAAACGACACGCAATGTAGCTGTAATTGTAATTAAAAATCTGCTGAGCTTGATCACGAATATTGGGCACCTGCACGCTCAGATCGTTCAGTTGTTCAGAAAAAGAGGACATTAAGGAACTCAGCTCGCTTAAAATGGCCTCAATATTAATGCCCAATTGGTAGATTAACTTCTTTGTTTGAACAAGAATTTTGACGATCATTTCGTGAAAGAACAAGCCTGTCTGCATGGCAACATTGGGTTTACCTTTCTTTTTTTCTACCTGGTTTAGATAGATATCGCGCCCACTGCGGCAATACTTGCCCGCTACTTGGTAAAGCGGAAGACGGACATCGTAAATGGGCTCGAGGGGAGGCTGATGCCAGTTCCAGCCGCGCAATTCATCGGCTACTCCTTGTTCTCTCGATTTAGGAAGATAACCTTTTAGCAGCTTTTTCCTCTCATCGTCCGTGAGAAAATACATGCTACCACCCCGAGTCGGTACAGTAATTTTTAAATTCACAATTTACACAGCGGCTTTTTGAACGAGTATACACGGGAACTCTTTCTCCTGAAATAATGTTGCGAATGGCGGTTAAAGCCTTCTTGACATAATCTCTCATGCTCGAGGTTATTTCCATGGGCATTACTGATTTCGATGGGATTAGGTAAAGAAAGCCATAGCGGACAGGTTTGCGCAACGATTCTTCCAATAGCATGGCGTAGGCGGCAAGCTGGTACTTTACATGCAATCCTTTTTTACTGGGGCTATACTTAAATTCAACGGGGTAAACCTGGCCGCCGGCCGTAGTAATCATCATGTCCAAAAGGCCGTGCAAACCCAAGCGAGACGATTCAAGGTGAACCTGGAATTTTCTTTCGCCTTCGAGAAGGCCGTAAGCTTTTAACCGCCTTCGCTTCTCCAGCCGGGTAATTTCCACATGTTCCAGCTTCCCGTATTCCATTTTCCTGGTAACCCGGCGGGGAATGGGCAGGACATAGTAATAATAAATAATTCTTGGGCAGTAAATATATTGTTTTAAATCGGAAACCCGCAGGGGAAACATCATCGGTCACCCCTGTCACAATTGATGATTTCACGCTTCAGCCGCAAATCCTTATCGCACAACGGGTAGATCTGGATGTTCCCCTCATTCTTTCCGAGAGTGCGACGCAGGCGCTGGTATAGTTCGTCACGGCGATTGTGGCTGACATTCCCGATAAAAGCGCTATACTGAATGCGGGTCAACCCGTAGTCTTTACAGGCTTCGCCAACCTTGTTTCTAATCCTGTCATCGGGGATATCGTAAATCACCAGCGTCTGCATCTACCATCCCCCCACAAAGGGCCTGTATTTCCCTTCGCCACGTACAAAGCTGGCAATGCTACGCGCCTGGCGCTGGATAATGGCGGAAAGTTTCAATTTTTTACCCGCGTAGTTTTCGGAAGATTCTAGGCGGGCCATTATTCTTTGGGCCAGGTTTTTTCTTGCCTGTTCAGAAAGCTTGCCCTCCTCCAACTCGGCCTTGCAGCCCTTGCTGAACAAGGCGATTACCACTCGATCTACCACCGGCTGGCGAAATTCCTCGATCAAATCGAGCACCAGCGATGGCTTGCCTGGTCGGTCCACGTGCATGAATCCGGCAAAAGGTTCAAGGCCGGCCAGGAGAATGGCGCTCCAAACCTGGGAGTAGAGTATTCCGTAGCCGTAGTTAAGCATGGCATTGAAGGGGTCGGTTGCCCCGCGGTGCTCCCGGCCGGTGAACTCTACTTTTCCTTCTAAAATAACCCCTACCTGCTGCCAGTAGATGGCGGATGCTCTCCCTTCGACGGAAAGAAACTGGCCGCGCAGCTCATCAATCTTCTCTCCCTGGTAGCTGTCTAACTGTTGCAGGATCTCCTCCATTTTTTTGGCTGCAGTGATGACCTGCGCATAGGTATCTGTTCGCGCTTCCTTGCGGTACTTTGCAAAATATTTCAGCGTACTGATCTGGTTTTTAATCTTGCCTGTAACAAAGGCTCTGGCCAGAGTGACACCTCGCCGGTCCAAGTAAGCCATCAACTGCTCCCGCCTGGTCTGCACGGTAGCCGTCAGCTGGGGAGAACTGATCTTAGCATAGGGCTGGCCGGTGCTGGAGATAAAATTAATCTGCACCCCGTACTCCATGCACATGCGGATGGCATCACTGGACAAGGTGGCCCCATTTGTACTTATGGTAACCTGCTTCAAGTCAAAAAAGGGGACCTCCTGCACCACCTTGCCCTTTTCTTTAACCACCAGCCGCTCGCTGGTTTTACCAATAAAGCTGCCATAGTTACTGACAATAAGGTTCATGCCAATCACCTGCAAAAGCAAGAAATAGGCCATCAACCTGACACTACACCGTCAGAGAAGAACGCCCGCACCGTCTGCCGGAGAATACGTTCTTTTTCCACCAGCTATGACTAAAAAATCTGGGCAGGCTGCCGGATTTTTTACGCTTTCGTCACCCAGATGTCAACCTCACGCTTCTAATGGTCCTGCAGGCTAACCCGGCAGCCTCTTGTAATAAGTAAAGTGCTTACCACTGCTTACCTGGCGGTAAGGCAGCAGTGTCCTGACAAGCGCCCTGTATTTTAAGCTGGAAGGCTTGCCGCTATACGAGTTGATTCTCTCAAAACCGTCCTTGTCTTGTACGAGCGCTTCGCTAAAATCATCCAGGTAATTGGTTGAAGCGTACCCGCCATTGGCGATGTCGGCTTCGCTTTCCGGGCAGGTATAGCCTCGTGGAAGCGGCCCTTCCCAGGTTTGGCAGGAAATAAACTGCATAAACGAGCCTCGCTTGCCCAGGTAGTTTACCCGCGGGAACAGCTCGGTTAAATAAAGCCTGTCTACTTCCTCCAAGCCGTTAATGTCGAGCGCCACCGCCAAGTCGCCGGAAAAATAGCAGAACTCGCGGTAAGCAATGTTGGAAGCGAAAATTCCCCTTGGGGCGTTTTTTTCCTGTTGCTTGATCTTGATGAAAGTTTGCTGGACCACGCAATGCTCCGGCGGGCAAAAGCGAATTTTCCTGGCCTTGATCATTTCGTAAACCCTAGCGGCATGGGCGTATCCCTCGTCACTTGCATGCAGGCGAAAGCAGGCATCTATCAGCGCCAGTTTCACAGCGTAAGGCGTAGGTACAAGAAGCGTCTTGCCTCCCTTGCTAGTAGCATGAGTCATGCGCAACGAGAACATGGCTGTAGGGCGATAGCTAGCTATCAGCCACCGCTCGGAGCCCGCTTTTTCTGTCGTCATCTTACTCACCCCAGGGTTCAACAGCAGCGATCAATTTCTCCATCCTTGAGCTAAATTCGCCCAAGCCTTTGAAAGGCAGAGTTTCTATGGTCTTGTCGCCGGCTATTGCATTAAGGCTTTCTGCAATAACCTTTATTTCGTCCAGATAATTGCTGTTTAACGCGCTGACCGTCGGTGCCGGGATGGAGCTTAGTGAAGTGGTGATTACTCCACTGAAATCAAGGATGTGCGGGTGCTGCGTGTTGCGATGGGCGCCGGAAACCTTGACAAAAGTGTACAGAACGCTTTTCAGCATGGCGCGGACCCTTTTCTGCCGCTCCTCGTGGTCAAGGTCGTAGTGCATGGTAATGTCGTTGTAGCCGATGCGATAAAGGTCAACGTTCAGCACCACCGCATACTGCCCGCTGGAGGCAGGGCGGTGAAATATGTTCTGGCCGAGGTTCTGCTCCGAGCCGGAACCCACGCCGCGCCCTTCGGGAACATACTTGGCGTGCATGTACACTTCTGTCCGGGTGATTTCCGGGCGGCCCACAACCCAGCCGAACTCAATGCACGACTTCCTGGCTAGCGCCCTGGAACCGGCCCACCCCGTGAGCAGGATACCCTCGCAATCGTCAATCACGCAAGCCTGCAGCACTCGCTTGAGATTGTACGAGTCGACTTTGCCATCTTTCTTGGCTTGCGCATACTCTTCGCTTTTTTCAATGACGGCAGCCAGTTCCAGATCGGCAGCTATGCGGTTGGCATCAAACTGGGCGCAGCTGCTGCAGAGGGGCAGTCCCGATTGCTTCGCTTCTCGGTAGAGATGCTCAGCCTGGATGTGCTTGAACATATCCCCGGAGACGGCATTCACCGTCTGCAGCTGTCCCTGCTCATCAACTATTTCCACCATCCGGGTCATTAAAGTGTTGCCCTCGGCACCCTCGTTGTTCAAGGCGTGCAGGTTCATCGTTATTAATCCCGATATGGCCAAAGAATGCAGCTTCATGATTATTGGACCTCCTCCATACTTATAGGCTCCGTCTCGCTGTCGGGCTGCCCCGCCTTAGGCGGCCGGGAGTAGCCATAGGCCAGCAAAAGCATCCCGATCAGCTCCGCCCCCTTGGCCTGGACCAGACCGATGACCTCGTCCAGGTCCGCCGCGTTCACCTTGTGGTACTTCCACTTCTCGGATCCTTTCTCTCTCCCCACGTCCAGGTTTTCGCTTTCCCAGTTATACTGCTGCACGAACTCGGACAGTGCGGCAATGAATTCCGCTTCGCCTCCTTTTATCTTTTGCTTCCACTTTTGGGCCAGGCCGAAATGCACCTCCCGCGACCTCTTGCCCTGCTTTTGGTCAATAAGCGCGAAGATGGTGGCATTGCGAATCGCCCTAGCCAGGCTCTGAAACCCTTTTGATTCAATTATCTCTTGCATGCCGTACCCCCTTGTCATTAAAGTATTGAGGTTGTCAGTGGGCATCTCTTTTACCCACTCGTTGGCACCTCGTTTTTCCATCACGTGAAGGGCAAAAAGGTAACTGAATTCCAGGAAATCTTTCAACATACCGGTCATCAGCCATCTGCGGAACTGGAGCAAGGCGGGAATGTCGCCGGAGTGGTTTTCATCCAGGGAAAGCAGGGACCCTACGACGCCGTCCCGCTGCTTTCGGCCAACGAATGAATAGATTAAGGCAAGGTAGCTGTTGGCATCTTCCCGGCTGTTTATGCTGAACCAGGAAGGCAATTGGGTAAAAGAGTAATTCATCAAGGCCGCCGCGCTCCCCATGCTTTTAAAGAGCGCCTGGTGCAAGCCCCGGATAACGTCGCGCGGCCTCCTGCCGGCCAGCAGAATCTTGTTCCCCATCACGTCGGAATGGTGGATCAGCAGTTCCACCAAGCGCAGGGTCGCCTCAATGTCGAGGTATATCTGCCCCCACAAACCGAGGTTCAGCAAATCATTGTAGACCCCGCTCAAGCCTCCCAGCGATATGTCCGCCGGTTCAATGACATAGACCTTGAAGTCATCACCGGCGCGGTAGGGCAGCATGGCACGGTAAGCGCCGCGGAATTTAAGCCATTCCCTGAAGGGATTGATCAGATCCCCGGCTATGCTTGACGGAAAAGCTGAATCGGGCTTAGGACGGTGCACCCCTTTCCCAGAAATGGGGTTAAAGACCTGGCTGTTGGTAACTTCAGGCGCATCTTTAAGCTCCCCGCCAGTTGCCAGCAAGTTGCCGGCTACCCATGCAGACGTCCGCTGCCTGTCTTGCTGCAGCCAGCGGTAAAGCTGCTTGTCCGACTTCCAACCCTTGCGCATGGAGGCCAGGAACAGGGCTATTTTATATTCCGGTACAGGGGCGGGGGGTTCTTCCAATCCCTGCTCGCGAAGCGCCTGGAGCATTTGCTGCCCTTTCTTCCCCGTCGCTTTGCGGAATTCCCGCAGGCGCTGGTCTTTTGCCCTCTCCTGCTCATAATCCAGCACCCAACCGGGGGGGACTTGGCCATCGTTCGGCTCATAGATAAAGGGATAACCGGGTTCAATGGGAGGCCAGAGATGCGCCTCGGGCAAATCCTCTCCCGTTACCAGGTAGCCCTCATCTGTATGCCGCAGCCTTACTTCGGCATCTGTTAATTCTCTGAGCAGGCTTGCCAGGCCTATTGCTTCCAAGGTGTCGGCATAGGTTAAAGTGCCCCTTGGAACCAGGTATTCTGTCATTGTTTACCTCCTTCCGCGCTGCCGGCCTGGTCGGCCAGCCGCAGCTGCCTGACGATAAAAAAGTACAGCGGCAGCCAAATCTCGTCTTCTAATCTGGCTGCGCTAAGCAAAACCTCGGCAAACTCGCCCTGCTCGCCGCAGGTCATCACGTCCGGCTTGTCCAGCAAATCGTCTGCCGGCGGCAGGCCTACTTCTCGCAGCAAGTTATTTATTACCTCTGCAGCAGCAGGAATCAGCCTGAAGTAGTCCAGCTTCGCCGCGTGACCTGCATGGTGGCGCGCTATGGCCGTGCAGATGCAGGCGGCGACAGCCGCCTTGTCATCAAAGAGACGGTAGAGATAATTGCAGGCGGCGTAAGCCCCTTCCACGGCATGGCTTGGCCGCCTGGGGAATGAGCGCTGCTTTTCCCAATCCTCTTCCGGGTTGTAATCGGTGTGGGCCAAGGGCTCTTTCAACTCAAGGCCGGGGGCCTTGTATTTCTGCCATTTCCCGGCCGCACTCTGCCACTCGACTGACAGCTTCCCGAGATCGTGAAGCAGGAGGGCAAGCAGGACCGCTTTTTCAACTTCATCTACCTTGACGGGAAGCTTTTCGGTCAGCATGGCCACGGCATATTCGTTCTTCTTTTTATTCAGCATGTACTGCTGCACCACCCGCCGGATATGCTCGGCATAGCTTTCCCTTTGCAAGCTATACCGCACATAGCCCTTTTGGGGGCGATAGGAAACGGGAACGCCGGGGCCGGCTTCACCGAAGATGAGCCCCATCTCGGCAGAGTAATGGGCAAAAGCCGGATTTAAGGCTACCAGCCAGCACATGGGCAACATCTTGGGGTCCAGCTTCTGCCATTGGAAACGAAGCACCCGGGTCTCATCGCTGCCGGAGTCTTCCGCAACGGGCATCTTGGCGACCCACTCATCTCCGGCTGTATCTATGGCCTTGCAAATGAAGCCGTAAAGAGATCCCAGGGGCACGGAAAGCATTTCCGGCAGTTCCCCGGAACGATCAAAGCGAACTGTCTCGGGCGTTGAGGTAATTAAAACATTCACGCTGTTGATGTCCCGGATTAACTTATCCCGTGCACCGGGCAGCCTGCCGTCCATGGCCAGGTTTACCCTAGCTCGGCGGGGCTGCAGGTTTTCGTATTGCATGAGGGCTTCTTTTTCCAAAGGGCCGAGAATGCCATTCACTGCCTCCCTTTCCGCCGCGTAGTCATATACTCTTTCTCCCCTGGATGCGAGGTAGGTTGCTGTTTCTCTCATGGCCATGGCGTAAGGGGGCTCGCTTTCCACCGGGTAAACATAGACGTGCCCCTGGCCACCATAGCGCGCGCAGCGCCCAGCCCGCTGGATCAGGCTGTTAATCGGTGCCAGTTCGCTGTGCAATATATCCACGGAAAAGTCCATTCCCGCCTCCACGACCTGGGTGCTGACCAGGATAAAGTCTGCCTCCTGGCATTGCGCCCTCTTCCCCAGCATTTGCTCCACGAGCGCTTCCTTACTGCCTCGATCACGCCGGAAGAAGCGCGAGTGAAGAAGGACCAGTTCAGTTTTTGCCTTGTTCTGCGCGATCAGCTCTTTCAGCTGCGCATACATCTGCTGTGCACGCCTGACCGTGTTCGTTAAAACCAGGGTCCGCCCCGGGGCGGCCCTATGCCGCTCGAAAATGTCCCGGGCCTCCATGGGCTGCTCACGGTACGACCATACCCGGCTTGTTGGCTGCTTCTTTTTCTTTTCGATGGCGTCGATTTCTTCCTTATCCAGATCGACAACCACGGCATTACTTAGGCGCTTGCTCAGCCAGGAAACCGCCTCGTCGGATAAGGTTGCCGTCATGAGGATATAGCGGCAGGTGCCGCTTAACCGATCCAGCATCTCCAGCGCCGTGCCCATGGAGCGCCGGGGGTCGAGCAGGTGGAATTCATCGAAGACGACCAGGCTGCCAATAAGAGCGCCGGCGTTAATGTTGCTCAGGCGCCGGGGCAGCGATACGGGGGAGAGCAGGTAGCCCGAGAGGAGCTGGTCGATGGTTGTAAAAACGATGTCGCCCTGGAAAAAAGGATCGTCCTGTTGCTCGCCCGTTTGAATGGTTATGGATATATCAACTTGACAGCACCCTTCACTGATGCCGTCAAGCAGCCGCGTCGCCCAGCGCCAGCCCTCAACGGTGGAGTTGTATAGCTGCGTGGCAAGAGAACGCAGCGGCAGGGCGTAAAGCACCCTGTCGACAAAGGAGATTCCATACAGGCAAGCGTAGAAGTAAGGGAGCAGTGCAGCCCAGGTTTTGCCCGCTCCCGTGGGCGCGCGCAGAATGATGTTTTTGTTCGACTCTAGCAGGTGCCCGGCCAATTTTTCCTGGTAAGGATAAGGCGATGCCTTCTCCTCGCCAAGTAGGCTTCTAAATAAAACGCTGAGTTTTTTATAGTTAATCCCGTTGTGCATGTTGCAAAAATCCCCTTCCCCAGCTTCAAATGGCGGCAGTTTTAAGGCTGGTCAGTTTCTTCCGAAACAAGTAGAGCATGCATCCTGTACTTCCCCAGCCCGAAAACGGTGTTTTTCCCCACGTGGACCTCTTCGCCCAGGGCCAGCCAGGGGATAAACTCTTCGAGGCGACCCCGGTAAGTGACGCTGCCAAGAAGCCCACCCATGGGTATGCGCCGGCCCTGACGCCGGGAGAATCGTTCAATGTTCATGGCCAAGGTGTGGTTTTCGACCAGTTCAACTTGCCGGGAGCGCTCGGCCAGGCCGGCATAATCAGCTTCCAGCGGGCGGCCATGGTGGAAATAGGCCAGGGAAGAAATGCGGCGCATGGCCTGGCGGAAGAATACATGGAAGTCAGGCCTGGCTGCTGACTTGCCTCCGTCTTTTAAATTTACGGGAGTTTCAAAAAGCACGCGAATCGCGTCCGCCTGAGAAGGATGCCTGGCAACCACTTCAGCCCCCGTGTAATGAAGATCTACTGAGCGAACGGTGTTGGTCAAGCGGGTGTAGAGCTGCTCTTCCCGTTTAAGGCCCAAGGCGGTTACTTCCTCCAGGACAAAAGGACGGCGCCCGTGGCCCAGCCCCGCCTCTCCCATCTCACGAAAGACCACGATAAAGTAGGGCAGAAACTCGATGGCGCGGCCGATGAGCAGCAGGTGAAATTCCATTTTTTCGCCGGGTGCGAATTCCCTTTTCGTGGTCGAGGGCGGTTCAATGATGAAGGGGCGGGGTATGCTAGCGTAGTTTCTAAGAGCCTCGGCGTCAGCCGGCGGCGATGTTTCAAAGATATAAGCGTAGGGACATTTCTCCCGGAGCCGGCAGCCATGGCAATCATACTCGCGCAGGGCACAGGCGACGCGGCGGAATACCGATCCGAAGCCGCCGCGAAAGACAGCGCCCTTGTAGGGCGGCAGGGAGAGCCCCCGCGGACCGGCGGAGATGGTTAACCGGTAGCGAGCAAGCCGGAAAAATTCAAACATTTCTTAAAGCCCCTTATACAGAGAAGTGATAATATGGGGTAATGATTATTATAGCATCACTGGTGTGACAAATATGGTCATACCTGGACAAAAAGGAAATATTTTTTGTTTTGCTTTAGCGGTAGTTTTGCCTGGCCTTGTCCAGTTCGGTGGCGATTTCCTTTGCCAGGGACGGAGGGGCCAGGGCCTTCGCTTCGCTGCCGAAGCCGAGGATCCAGCTTTTGACCTGGGCCAGGCCGCTGGTGGTCATGGTGAGGATTACAGAGCCGTCGGGCTGCTCTGCCAGCTGCTGGGTGGGGTGCCACTGCTTCTCCCGGATCCAGCGGGCCTGGCGGGGACTGAACCATACCTTTATCTCCCGGGCTTCGTCTCCCTTGTAGAGGTGGAAGGAATCGCGCATGAATTGCTCGATGTCAAAGTTTTTGTCTCGCTGGAAATCGCGGCCGGTTGGAGCTACCTCGCTGATGCGATTGAGGGCAAAAAAGCGGAAGTCCTTGCGCAGGTGGCAAAAGCCGATGAGGTACCACCCGCCCTGGTAGTAGCGCAGGCAGTAGGGATCGACGAGACGCTCGCGCCAGTCATCCCTGGCTATGGCATAGTGGGTGATTTTAATCGACTTTCTGCGCCTTATGGCCGTGCTGATGGCGGCAAAATTGGCCGCCACAGCTTCCTCCTCCCCGCGGAGCGGCTCCAGGTCAAAATCTACGTAATCGGCAAATCCGAAGTCGAGGGAAATGGTATCCTGGAGCAGGGCGCATATTTTGGCAAAGGCGCTGGCGATATGCTTCTCGTAGGGGGTGCCGCGGCACTTGCGAAGCAGGTTATGGCCAAGAAAGAGGGAGATAAGCTCCCCCTCGGTGAGGCTGAGAAGGTCGATGGAGTAGTTTTTCTCAGTGTAGTAATAGCCGCGCCTCCGGGGGCAGTATTCGAGGGGGGCGCTCAAGCTGTCGCGCATGTATTCGAGGTCGCGCATGATGGTGCGGTGGTGAACGCCCAGGTCGGCAGCGAGGCGGTTTGCGTTCGGGTAGCAGCCGGACTTGATGAGCCGGTGAATGATGGCGCAGCGGTAGAGCTGGGGCCTGCTTGGCGCGAGCATGCCTTTCGACACCGCAAATCCCTCGTTTTGCTCGGTTAAATTAATATCCGGACAAAATCCCAACCATCTGTCTATTGTTGTAAAATATTTCACATAGATGTTGAATTTCCTTCTTTTTGATCAAGCACGCCAAGGTTGCTGAGGACAAACCGGCCGTATTTTGTATAACTCTTTCCCTTGTCTTTTAGCATTGGCGGTGTCCAAACATCATCATACCAGCAGGCCACCCAGCCAATGTTTCGCTCTTCCAGGTAGTCGAGAAAGGGTTTCCCATAGGATTCCTCGTCGCCCACAAGGTATGACGGCTCTACCGCCTCGTTCTCGTCCAGGAAACCCCACTCGGTAATCAGCACCGGGTATTCCTCTGAAATGGCGCCGAAGTACTCTCCCCACAGCTTCTGGTCATGCGCCGGGTAAATATGCGCAGCGTATACAATGTTTGCATCATCAACAGGCCTCTCTTTTACCCAGGACAAGTTCCTGGCGTATTCAAAGCCGCCAACGATGATAACCTGGTTTGCATTTTGGCCCCTTATGACTTTCACCAGTTCTTCCGCATTCCTGGCCCACGTTGCCGCGGTGATGAAAGCCGGTTCATTAAATATTTCAAAAATAACATGTGGAGTATCCCGAAAATATGCGGCAGTTTGCTTCCAGAATTGGAGGGAAAAGTCCTTGGGGGCAATATCCAGATCCGGCATTTCGTCGCCTCTTCCGGTTTCAATGCTGCCAATATAATGCCAATCAATGATGACATACATGCCCAATTCCCCGGCCCAGGAGACAAGCGGGTCCAGGTACCTCCACAGGTAATCTCTGTCATGAAAATAATTTTCCGGATGAACCGGTATCCTGACCACATTGGCCCCTGTATCTTTTATCTCTTGGAGAAGCCTGCGGTGGAACCTGTTTCTGCTGTGCAGTACCGCCGGATCCGGAGGCATTAGACCTTTCAAGACAACAGCTCTCCCGGAAGGATCAACGATTTTGTTGTTCTCCACAAGCAGCAAGGGCGGAAATTCTTCCATCCCTTCATGGCTAAAAGATTCTTTTCGCTTTACGGGCAGTAAAATTTTCCCGCTTTCGGAGAAATATGCAGCAAGGCTTAGGGCCGTAAAAAACAGGAGCAATGAACAGAGGGCGATTAATGATATCTTGGCCAGTTTTTTGAATATCATTGTTCTACCCCCTTTTAAACAGGCATTTCGCCGTTTCCCGCAGGCGCTTTCATCCATCCGCCATGCCGATAATGAGAAGCAGTATTCTTTTAAGGCGCCACCTTCACCCAGAGGGGCCCGATATAGCTGTGCCGCCCGTTCTCGGAAACGACGCGCACGATGTAGAAGTCCTTCCCTCCCGTGTGCAGCGCCTTCGGGTCGACGGGGTTGTCGCTGTACTCGTTGATATAGTATGCTCCCTCCCGGTAGACGCAGTTTTCCCGCCCGTAGGAAGTCCCCGTTACCGGCTCGGTGTCGGTAAAGGTGACGACGGCCAGGGGCTTGTCCACGGGAATGGCGGCAAGCAGGCTCCCGTTTTTATGGATCTCCACCGTGGCCTTCCAGTCAGGCTGCCGGAATTCCACCACGGGCGCGGTGGGGGCGCCGTCCTGGGCGAAGATCACTTCAATATGCCGCGGCGTGTTCCGGCTCTCGACGCGGACAGTGGAGTCTCCCCCGACGGCGGTGCCGTTGATGGTGAAAAAGAGAAGGGGCCGGCCGTGATCGGAAACAGCATAGAGGCGGCGGTTTTCCAGGGCGGAGAAGATCTCGCGGCGTGTAAGCCCGGTGGCATAAACGGCGGTAAGACCGCCCGGGTAGGGCTTGTCGTAGCGCGTCCACCAGTAGGTAAAGGGACGCTGGTGCCCAACCCAGGCCCCGGTATGGGCGAGGTCATGTCCGGGGTGGCCGTCATGCGAGTCGCTGGAGGCGTAAAGCGACAGCTGCAGCCCCATCTGCAGGGCGCCGGTGATGGAGCAGCCCCTGGTCCCCGGCGGGGGTGGGAAGGTGGAGCCGCGGTAGCTCAGGGGATGGTCGGGCTCGTAGAGGTTGTCGCCGTGCGTGCTGGTCACCTCGGCGATTTTCACATAGCGGGGGTTGTAGTAAGTCCAATCCTGCATAAAGCGCTCCACCACGGTGTGGTGAGGCAGGGCCAGGACCCGGGCGCCGGTGGAGGCCGTAAAATCGTCCAGCAGCGCCCAGAGCTCGAAGGGAGTGGGCAGGGCGGCCCCCAGGCCCACATAGGGCGCGTATACGGGGGGATCTTCAGGGAGCTTGTCGCCGTCGAAGATGCAGGTGTAGTGCCCGGTGTTGTGGTTTGTGTATTCCATGCCCAGGAAGGTGACAAACTCGCCCGGCCGGTAGGCCCGGTTCGTCTCCTGGACGTAGCGTGCTATCCGGTTCCGGCCCAGCTGGATGATCTCGCCGTGCTCGGTGAGGGCATAGAAGTCGAGAGCGGCCACGTGCCGGGCGTATAAGAACTGGTGCGCCGGCGTGCCACTGCCGTCGGAGTAGCTGCCGTGGGTATGGATATCCCCCCAGTAGATGCGCTCCACTCCCGCGGCGGCGAGAATGGGGTTGCTGTAGTAAGTGCGGCCAGTTTCCGAATCGCGCACCTTTATATAATGAACTCCCGGGGTGTCGATTCTCGCCCGGAAGGCGCATCGGCCGTTGTCCCTGCCGTTGTCGAGCAGGTAGGCCGCATCCGAGGGGTAGTTGGAACCGCTAAAGGTATATTCTTCCGGCAGAACTGCTTCCACCGCTCCAAGAGGCTCGCCGGTGGGGAAGCGGTAAGATTCCAGGGAGAAGCTCACCGTGCCATCGTAGAGGGCGCTGAGGCGCTCGAAGCGGTCCCAGCACTGGACCTGGAACGCGAATTCCTCGCCGGGGGCCACGGTGGAAGGAGCCTGCACCCAGAGCACCGCCGGCCGGTTGTCGAAGATTAGCGCGGGGTTCACGTTGACGGAAACCCAGAGAGCCAGGGGGATGAAAAAGAGGAGCACGGAAGCGAGGCGCTGCCGGCGGTGCGAGCGGCCCGGGCGGTAAAGCTTCTCTTCCAGCCCGGGCAAGACAGCCCTGCGGCCTTTGGCGCGTCTCATAAGCTGGTAAAGCAGCAGGAACAGGAAGTAAAGACCAAGCGTGGCGCCAACGACGAGGGCGGCAAGAAAGAGCGGGTAGATGCCAGTAATTACATCGAAGCCGCGCAGCGGCCCGTTGGAGGCCAGGGCGGCGGCCAGGGCCAGCGCGTAGCCGGCGCCGCGCCATGCGCCCCGCGATCCAAAATAGAAAAGCCCCCCGATGAGGATGGCTATCCAGCTGAAAAAGAAAGTGACGGCGGCAACCGCCCCGGCAGCAAAAAGAAGCGCTTTCAGCAGGTTCAAGACAATCGCCTTTAGAGATAGCCCACGTGCTTTTTTCCCCCGCATGGCAAACCTCCAGATCGCAAGTGGTATGCATGAAATTTCGCCAAAATCCCCTTGAAATCCCCCTGGAAAGGGGTCCTTGGATTTGGCGGCATCCTCCTGCCGCCGGCCCGGCGCGGTGCAAGCCCTACGCTTAAGCTTCTCCGGTCACGGCCAGGTGAACCAGCTTGCTTCTTCCCTCCTGGAGGATCTCTTCCATGATCCTGGCGGCATTGTCCTGCTGCTGCTCCTTGATGGCCTGGAGCAGTTTTTTGTGGGCAGCTACCGATTTTTCTATGAAATCCCCGGATTTAAAATAGATGCGGATGAGGTTTAGGCAAGCCGGCTCGAAGGATTTGAAGATCATGGCATAAACGACGTTGCCCGAGGCAATGGTAATGCGATGGTGAAAGTCGTAATTGTATTTTACGTGAGTCTCAATATCCCTGTTTTTCTCCGCCTTATTAACCAGGGCTTCCAAAACCTGCAGGTCTTCAGCGGTCCTGTTCACCGCGGCAAGCCTGGCGCTTTCCACCTCGATAAGCAGGCGGGTATCCATCATGCTGTTAAAGAGCCTGGGGCTTAGCTTCCCTTCGTTATAGTTCATGATGGAGGCAAGGATGGCGGGGGTGCCTTCGATCTGGTAATCTTGAACGATGGTCCCCTTCCTGGGGATTATCCTGACAAAGCCCTTCGAGGCCAGCTCCAGGATGCCGGAATTGACAATGCTCCGGCTGACCCCCATCAGGGAGGCCAGCTCTCGTTCGGGCGGCAGCCTGTCCCCGGGCTTGAGCTGCCCGGAGATGATCTTGGCTTCAATTTCCTTGATAAAAAGCTCCTTCAGGCTTTCGGCCTTCAATTTGGCAAAGCCCATCTCCATTTTATCAACCCCCAGACCTCTCCCCCGTTTTGCTTGTTATATTATAGAACAGGCAGTTGGCAATTACAAAACTAACGCCCGGGGGAAGCCGCATTAAATGAAGATTGCTGCCAGCGGACGGAGCATGCCCCTACACTTTTACCGGAGCCTATTCCGGGCAGGCCAGGTTATGTCTTGCTCCTGCGCCCCGACCGGTCCGGGATTTGCCTTAAAGAAGGGGCTGTCCTTAGCGACAGCCCCTTTACGCCATCAATTCTTACAAAATGCGGCAAGCCTGCTTACCGGACCTTCCGCCGGGGCACCACGATTTCCAGGTTGCCCAGGGGAAAGGTGACACAGGGGTGGATATAGCCGAACTTCTTGTCGGCCTGGCGCCGCCCGTCCACATCCGCGGGGATGAACACGTCTCCCTTTATCAGCAGGGAACGGCAGACACCACAGGAGCCGCTTCGGCAGACGGAAGGAGGACACAGCCCCGCCCTCTCCAGGGCCACCAGCAGCGACTCACCGGCGGCAGCGTCAATCTCCACCGTGCGCTTGCCCATGTGCACGAGCATCTTGAAATTCTTTCCTGCAGCTTCGGCGGGGTAGCCGCTTAAGCGTTCAACATTTTTTATCTCTCCAAAGACCTCTTTCCGGATAAACTTCCTTCTCATCTCCAGCTTGGCAAGCTCACTATCGAGATGCTCGTACATGGCCTGGGGGCCGCAGATGAAGATGGAGCAGCTATCAAGATCCACGTATTTCTTCAGCAAACCCGCGGTGATAAAGCCATGCTCAAAGCCTTCCACTTTTTCTTCGGCCAGCACGTGGACAACCTTAATCCTGCCGCCGGAAGCAGCTTGCAGGGCGGCAAGATCGTCTTTAAAGATGATCTCGTCTTTTCTGTTGCTGCCGTAAAACAGGGTCAGGCTAATGTCCAGGTCGCCTTCCAGTATGCTTTTGGCCATGGACCTGAAGGGGGTGATGCCGCTCCCGCCGGCAATTCCCACGATGTGCCGGCGGTCACGCAGATTGTCATAGTAGAACTGCCCTTCAGGGCCGCCGGCTTCCACTTCGCTCCCCACGGTCCAGTTGTTCCAGATGTAGTTGGAGATAAAACCGCCGTCGCTTCTTTTGACGGTAATCTCGTAATATCCCGCCAGCGCCTCCTGGGGCGACGAGGATATGGAGTAAGGACGGGTTACGGTTGCTCCCTCCACCTCGAAGGTAAAGCTGAGGTACTGCCCGGGGCGGAAGTAGGCCAGCTGCTCAGTCCCTTTCTCCTTGTGGGGAAGGAGCCGGTATGTCCTCACGTCGCCTGTTTCTTCGCGCACTTCCCCCACGATTAAATGCTGGACGGCGGGATGAAGCTTGCAAGCAAGGGCATTTACCGGCTGAAGGCTGCCAATGACCGTGGCGGGGGCTTTTTGAATGCGCTTCTTCCGGCCGGGCACCAGATTCTTAAAAGCAAGCAGGTCCAGAATCCCCAAGGGCTTTATTTTAATATTAATCCTATCCCCGGTCATCTTATTTCCCCTCCATGATATCTTTGTAGGTTAACAGGGCCGCCGTTTCCCCCGACTGCAGGCTGCTGGAGTAGCCGTGGCACCTGAAGGCGAATCCCCCGGCAAACTCAAGGCCCTTGATGTATTTTTCTTCATTCATGGTCATCATCCGCGGCAGGACCGAATCCCAGACCACGGGTTCGTAGCCGTAAATGCCGCCGTTGAAGGCGCCGGTGTAGCGGGCAAAGGTGGCCGGAGTAGCCACTTCAATCTCTTCAATGCTGTCCCGCAAGTTTACATTGACCACCTTTTCAAACTCGTCAATCATCTCCTCGGCTATCCTGTTCTTAAGCTTGAAATATTCCGCCGGCGAGACATTCTTCCAGGCGTCTCCGCTGAAGAGAGTTGTTAGATAGACGATGCTCGTCCCTTCCGGTGAGCAGTCGGGGACGGCATTGTTCAGGCAAACCGTGGCCTGGCCTATCGGCCGTTCCAGCCGGTGAAAGGCATCGTAGATGTCATTGGTATCGGGAGTGCTGTAGATGAAATAGCTGTACTCGTTGAGGCCTAGCTCCTGTGGGCTTTTGTCCAGGCCCAGGTATACGACAAAGGCGGAGAAACCAACCTTTCTGGCGTTGCAGGTTTTCCAGGCAATTTCCAGCACGGCCGTCCGGGGGTGGATGAGCCGGCTGTAAACGGTGTGAGGAGAGGTGTTGGCGATGACATGATTGGTCTTGATCCTGTCCCCGTGGGAGGTTTCCACTCCCACCACCCGGCCGTCCTCGACCAGGATTTTTTCCACCCTGGTGTTGTATAGTATGTCACCGCCCAGTTCGCGGATCTTCATGTCCAGCGCCGTGGTAAATTCGTGGGAGCGGTAGCGGGGGATGAAGGCCTGCTTGGTGATGTAGCGGTAGAACATGGCCGCAAAAATGCTGAAGCTTAAATCTTTCACCCCCACGCCCAGGTAACACCAGTAGGCGGTGATGATCTTCTGGGCGCGGTAAGGCATTTTCAAGGCGTCCAGGACATCCTGGAGCGAGTAAGAGGCCGTCTTGAGAAAGTTGCCATACTTGCTGGTAAGAACTTTCTTGTCGGGGTTGCCCCTGGATTGACCCAGGTAAGTAAAGGCATCTACCACTTCTTCGCACAGCCGGATAAACTTGTACACCGATTCCCTGGAACCGGGAACGTACTCTTCCATCTTGGCGAGATACTCTTCTTCGCCGAAAGGCATGGTCGCATCCAGCCGTCCACCCTTTTCATGGGGGATGATCAGACGGTAGGCCTCCGGCACCGGGAACCATTCCGTATCGATGCCGATCTTGTCTTCAAGAAGTATGCGCACATTGCCCTTGTCATGGGGCGGGCCAAAATCTGAAACCTCGTGCAGCGAAGGTTCAAACTCAAATCTTCCCCTGACGAAGCTAGAAGCAAAACCTCCCGGCAGGTTGTGCTGCTCCAGCAATAGGGTTTTGCAGCCCTTGGCCGCCAGGGTGGCCGCAGCAACCAGCCCGCCGTTTCCGGCACCCACCACCACGGCATCATACGAATCGCTGAAACCGCCCTTAGACATGCTCTCCCTCCTGAATAATTTTTGTGGTCTGACCACCAACCAGTTAAATTATACTTTTACTTAAAAACTATGTCAATTTCCAGAATTAAAGACGAGCAGTTACGGGCGGGCAGATAAGGGCCTGGCGGGCGGGCATGGAAGCCCGCCCTGCGGTTTTTTCGTGCGGGTCCCTTTCCTGTCATCCTGGTGAAGCAAAGGTGTTCCAAAACGGGGCGCCTGCCCGGCTTCCGGATAGGCACGGATGTCATCAGCCGGGAACGGCGGACAACGGCCGGCAGGATTGAGGTGAAGTTTAGAGAATTAAAGGGAAGCGTTAACAATTATCATCTCGTCAAGGAGGCCATTTCATGAAAATCAAAGGCTTGGGCAAGACGCTGCTGGCCATCTGGCTGATCGCCAAAGGACTTATACCCATTCTTAACATAAGCATCCCCAATCAAGGGTTAATTCTTAACATACTGGCCTTAATCGCGGGAATCTTCCTGTTGCTGGATCGGTAAATAATGTTGAAGCGGCGCAAAGAGCATGGGGGGCTGCCCAATAGGGGCAGCCCCCCTCGTTTACGGGGCGGAATGTTCCTTTAATCCTTCACCGTTTCCGGGAGTCAAAGCCGCCGGCCCCCTGACTGGCTTGATGGCATAAAATATGCTTCCCGGGGCATAGCTAAACTGGCGCGTCTTTTGGCCACAGTCGACCACATATCCACCTAAAAGTGCAGCTGGAAGGAGGTGAAAAGCGATGCCGCATCACCAGCTTGGGATTCATGAAAAGGTGGAGCTGCACGAACTGCTGACCATGAAGACGGTTTGTGCGGCAAAGGCCATGGCCATGAAAGATATGGTCACCGACCCGCAGCTGATTTCACTGCTGGAGCAGGATGCCAAGAAGTCCCGGGAGCACATACGAGAGCTGCAGAATATAGTCAGCGGCAGCCCTGCCGGCTTCTAGAAAAATTAACAAGGGGGGTTTTCTAATGGTGCAAAATCTGACGGAGAAGATTAGCGACCAGGTCATCGCCGCCGACTTGCTTCTTGCCGCCAAGAACAGCGTGCGGACCTACGCTTATGCCATTACCGAGGCGCACTCACCGGAAGTGCACAGCGTGTTGAAGAGGCATCTCGATGATGCCATCAGCTTCCACCAGCAAGTTGCCGACTACATGGTCAACAAGGGGATGTACTATCCTCACGACCTGGATAAGCAGATCCAGGCCGATATAGCCAATGCGCAGTCGGTTTCCGGGGCGGCCTTTAACACCTGATTGATGACGACAAAGCAGTTCATGGAGGCAAGCCCATGTTTAAATACGACCGCAACCTACTCCAGCCGGTGAAGGTGGAGAGGCCCAATCCCACCTACGCCGCCATGCTGGTGGAACAGCTGGGCGGCCCCCAGGGAGAGCTGAAGGCGGCGATGCAGTACATTTCGCAGAGCTTCCGGATCAAGGATCCTGAAATAAAGGACCTGTTCATGGATATCGCCGCGGAGGAGCTTAGCCACATGGAGATGGTGGCCACGGCGGTGAACCTGCTCAACGGCCATGACGTTGATGCCACAGAGGTGGAAAGCGGCACCATTGAGCACCAGGTCCTCACCGGGCTGGCCCCGTACCTGGCCAACGCCTCTGGCTTCCCCTGGACCGCTGCCTACGTCAACGTGACCGGAGACCTGCCGGCGGACCTGCTTTCCAATATCGCCGCGGAGCAGCGCGCCAAGGCGGTTTACGAGTACCTGCACCGTCAGATTGCCGATAAGCATGTACGCGAGATGATCGACTTTCTCCTGAACCGCGAAGAGGCCCACAACACCCTCTTCCGCCAGGCTTTGCAAAAGATCCAGGGAAGCGGATCCACCCGCGACTGGGGCGTGGACGAAAAGGCCCGGCTTTACTTTGACCTCTCCAACATAGGCGGGCGGCAATTCTCCCTGGAACAGCCCCAGCCGCCTTCCTTCAACGAGCCGGCACAACCGGCCCCATCCTGAGGCGCGGGGGGAATGGGTCCCAGCATGCGGGCGGGCGTGGTAGCCCGCCCCTGATATGGTAGTGCGTGTCAAGACCCCGCATAAAATTTTTTTCATCTCATGTTTTGTCCTAAAACTAGCCGAGACCAACAAGGTCGGCATAAAATTTAGTAAAGGCAGGTGAGGCT
>JAAZIN010000034.1 GCA_012800855.1 Bacillota bacterium | reverse complement strand
TTTGAATAGCTTCAAGCGCATTTACCAGAATAAAAGGAGCAGTTCCCTTATTTTGCTAAATCCCCCTAAATCCCCCTTTAGAAAAGGGGGACTTTAAAGCTCGGCGCGGCTGAAGTAAAAGGAGGCTACCGCCAGGACAGCGGCGGCAATGATAAAGGCCGCCGGCAGCGCCGGCAGAAAGTCCGCCGGGGCGGCGCTCCCCTTTAACAGCCCTGTCACCAGCGAGCTGAGGCGGTAAGGCATGTACTTGCCCAGTTCCGTCTGATCAAGAAACAGCTGCGGAAGCCAGAGCAGGATCATGAAGCCAAAGGCAGCTCCGCCCGCCGCCACCTGGCCCCGCAGCAGCGCCGAGGCGGCGAGGGCGATGGCCAGGATGAGCTCTAGGTAAAGCGCCGTGAAGAAGGACCCCCAGGCGGTGGGGCCCGGCGGCGGCGTCCCCATCAAGGAAGCGGTATAGAGCGCCGCCAGGAGGGTTCCCGCGCTCACCGTGAGCAGGATCCCCGCCGAGTAGGCGGCAAACTTGGACCAGAAGTAGGGCAGCCGGCCCACCGGGCGTGTCAGCAGCCAGGCGCTGATGCCCCGCTCCCGCTCAGCGGCCACGGCCCCCATGGCAATAACAATGAGGATGAAAGCACCCAGCTGGGCGAGATCGCCGAAAAAGCTGGCCATGGCATCGGCCGGGCCCATCTCCGGCATGATGATGGTGATTCCTTCCGTCCCGCGCATCAATTGCTCCATGATCTGGGGCATGTACCTGGCCCCAATAGGATCCAGGAGGGCAAAAAAGATGGCCACGAGCAGCAGCGCCGGCAGGCGAAAGGTCCGCCAGAGCTGCCGCATATCCTTAATGAAGAGCGCTTTCACCGGCTGGCCCCCCTTCCTTTTCCCCGTAGCCCGCTTCGCGCAGCAGCTTTAAAAAGATCATCTCCAGGTCTTCTTGCTCTCGCACGTAGGAAGTAACCACGGCGCCGCAGCCGGCCAGCAGGGGCAGCAGTTCCGCCTCCATTTGCGCCAGTCCGCCCGGCGCCGCTTCAACAACGAGCTCCCCGGGATATGCTTCCACGCTGCCGGCCCAGGGATGGCGGCGCAGCGCGTCGGCAAGGCCGGGCGGCGGCGCCTCGCGGAAGCTGATCCGGTAGCGGGGCCGCCGGTAGCGTTCGAGCAGGTTGTCCAAAGAAGACTGCATCAGGAGCCGGCCCCGGTAAAGCACGGCCACATGATCGCAAACCCGCTCCACGTCGGCCAGGACGTGGCTGGAAAAAAAGACAGTGGCCTTGCCGCGCAGCGAGGCCAGCAGCTCCAAAACCTCCAGCCTGCCCACCGGATCGAGTGCCGAGACAGGCTCATCGAGGATATAGACTTCGGGCTGCGGCAGCAGCACGCAGGCCAGCCCGAGGCGCTGCTTCATGCCGCGGGAATAGCCCGCAACTCTGCGGTTCGCCGCGGCGGCCAGGTCGAAGCGCTCCAGGAGCTGGTCGATGCGGGAGCCGCGCTCCTGCAGCGGGATGCCGTTTACCTCCCCCACGAACTCGAGCACCTCCCGCCCCGTAAGGGCCTCCGGGAAGGCCGGCTCCTCGGGCAGGTAGCCGATTCTTTTCTTTAACTCGCGGGAGAGCCCGGGGCGGACCTCCTCCCCCAGCAGGGCGGCGCTCCCGCCGGAGGGGTTGAGCAGCCCCATGAGGATCTTGATCGCCGTCGTCTTTCCAGCTCCGTTCGGCCCCAGGAAGCCGTAGACCGATCCACGGGGCACCTCTAGGGAGATTCCCTGCAGGGCCCGGTGCCCGCGAAAACTTTTGCTGAGACCACGGATTTCAATGGCGTTCACTGCTCCGCTCTCCCGAAGATAAAGTAGGCGATGGGGCCAAAAAAGTTGATGAAAAGAATTATGATTATCCAGGCCGCTAGGGAAAGTGTGCGCGTGGTGCGGCGGCGCAGCAGGTCCACCAGCGCCCAGATCATAAGCCCAAACTGCAGCAGCAGCAGGGGCCATATCACTCGCAGAAGCTCAAGGACTCCTTCAAAGCTCATTTGCCCTGCCCCCTTTGCGTGTTAGTCCGCCGGGAGATCTTTCGCTTCTCCCGGCAAGAGTTCCTTCGCCCTTGGCCCTGTTTTTAGCATATATGGTCCTGCCGGCGCCAGGAGTCAGCCCCGGCTCCCTTTTTCAAAGGGGAGAGTTAAAAAAACGCCCCCGCCGAAAGGCGGCGGGGGCGCTGATGTTGCACATGGCGGGCCGGCGAATTAATCTGCCTTCTCCACGTTTACGGCGCAGACCTTGAGTTCAGGCGTAGTGGCAACGGGGCAGAAGGCATCGTTGGTCAGCAGGTTCGCCGCCGCCTCGCGGTAGTGGAAGGTCATGAAGACGTGGCCGGGCTTGACCCGCTCGGTAAGAGTGACCTTGGCCACAACCTCGCCGCGCCGCGAGCTGATGCGGGCGCGGTCGCCTTCCTCAAGGCCCAGACGGGCGGCATCTTCGGGATGGATCTCCACCAATTCCTCCGGGCGATGCTGCTCCAACGGTGCAGAACGGCGGGTCATGGTCCCGGTATGATAGTGGAACAGGTGCCGCCCCGTAGAGAGAACGAAGGGGTATTCCTCGTCCGGCAGCTCCGCCGGCGGCTTGTAGTCCACCGGGGTGAACTGCCCCAACCCGCGCGAGAATTTGCCCACGTGCAGGTAGGGCGTTCCCGGATGGTCCTTGTCCGGGCAGGGCCACTGGAGCGATCTATTTTCGGCCAGCCGCTGGTAGCTCATTCCGGCATAGCTGGGCGTCAGCGAAGCCATCTCGTTGAAGATCGCCTCGGGCCCGCTGTAGCTCCAGTTGAACCCCAGCCTGTTGGCCAGATCGACCAGGATCTCCCAGTCGGGCCGCGCTTCGCCGGGCGGGGGCACCGCCGGGTAGCTCAACTGCACCCGCCGCTCCGTGTTGGTATAGGTGCCCAGCTTCTCGGCGTAGGCGGCCGCCGGCAGGACCACATCGGCGTAAGCCGCCGTCTCAGTCATGAAGATGTCCTGCACCACCAGGAACTCAAGCTTCTCCAGGGCTTCGGCGGCATGGTTGGCGTTGGCCTCGCTCAAGACGAGATTTTCGCCCATGATGAGCATGCCCTTGATCTTGCCTTCATGAATGGCGTTCATGGCCTTGGTCACCGTCAGGCCCGGCTTGTCGCTAAGCGGCACCCCCCAGGCCTGGGCAAACTTCTCCTGGACCTGCGGGTCGCCCACTCTCTGGTAGCCGGTGAAAACATTGGGCAGGCCCCCCATGTCGCAGGCTCCCTGGACGTTGTTCTGCCCGCGCAGCGGGTTCACCCCCGATGAAGGCTTGCCCACGTTCCCGGTGAGCATGGCCAGGTTGGCCACGGAGAGGACGTTGTCCGTCCCCGTAGTATGCTGGGTAATCCCCATGGTGTAGAGGATGGCCGCGTTCTCCGCCGTGGCGTAGGCCCGCGCGGCGGCGCGCAGGTCGCTTACCGCCACCCCGGTAATTTCAGCCACGCGCTCGGGCGTGTATTCGGCCACCTTCTCCTTCAGCTTCTCAAAGCCCTCGGTGCGCTTCTCGATGAAATCCACATCGAGCAGGTCCTCGGCGATGATGATGTGCATGAGCCCGTTCAGCAGGGCCACGTCGGTGCCCGGCCGCAGGCGCAGGTGGTAATCGGCCAGCTTCGCCATCTCGGTGACCCGCGGGTCGGCCACAATGAGGACAGCCCCCTTGCGCACCGCTTCGCGGACCCGGTAGCTGATCACCGGATGCGTCTCCGAGGTGTTGGAGCCGATTATGAAAATCGCCTTGGCATCGGCAATTTCCCCGATGCTGTTGGTCATGGCGCCGCTCCCGAATGCAGTGGCCAGACCGGCCACAGTGGGAGAGTGTCAGAGACGGGCGCAGTGATCGACATTGTTTGTGCCGAGGCTGCGCATCAGCTTCTGGAATAGATAGTTTTCTTCGTTCGTCGCCTTGGCCGAGCTGAGCCCCATGAGGGAATCGGGCCCGTAGCGCTTGATGAGGTCGCGCACCTTCTCCGCAACCAAGTCCAGCGCTTCATCCCACGAGGCCTCGACAAAGACGCCGTCCTTCTTGATCAGCGGCTTGGTCAGCCGGTCCTCGCTGTGCACGAAGTCCCAGCCGAAACGCCCCTTGGAGCAGAGGTGCCCGCGGTTGGCGGGGCCGTCGAAGTCGGGGCTGGCCCCGATGATGCAGCCGTCCTTCACGTGCAGGTAGAGGCTGCAGCCGGTGCCGCAGTAGGGGCAGATGGTCTTCACCTTCTTCACTTCCCAGGGGCGCCCCTTGCCTATGCCGGCCTTCGGAACCAGGGCCCCCACGGGGCAGACATCGACGCACATGCCGCAGAAGACGCAGCTCGATTTTTCGATGGGATCACCGTAAGCGGGGCCGACCACGGTGTTGAAGCCGCGGTTGATGAAGTCGATAGCCCCGGCCCCGTTGATCTCCTGGCAACGGCCCACGCAGCGGCCGCAGAGGATGCACTTGTTCATATCCCGGATATAGAAGGGGTTGGTATCGTCAAGGGGCAGATCCTTAACTTCGCCCTCGAAATCGCTCTCGGAAATCCCGTAGCGGTAGCAGTAGTCCTGCAGCTTGCACTCTCCTGTCTTCTCGCAGGTGATGCAGTCAAGGGGGTGGTTGGCCAGAATGAGCCGCAGGATGGCTTTCCTCGCCTGCACGACCCGCTCCGACTCGGTGTAGACCACCATGTCCGGAGCCACGGGGGCGCTGCAGGAGGCCACCAGTGCCCGCGCCTTCTCCACCTCCACCACGCAGATGCGGCAGGCGCCGTTGGGAGCCAGCTCGGGGTCGTGGCAGAAGGTGGGGATGTCAATCCCCAGCTTGCGGGCCGCTTCGAGGATGGTCGTCCCCGGCTCCACCTCTACTTGCCGGCCATCTATGGTTAACTTAATGGTTGACATCTGCTTCCCTCCTTACGCGCGTTACCTTTATCGCTTCCTGCCGGCACCGCTCCACGCAGCTGCCGCAGCGGGTGCAGATCTCGGGATCGATTACGTGCGTCTCCTTGCGCTCCCCGCTGATTGCCCCAACCGGGCAGATCCGGGCGCAGCGAGTGCAGCCGTTGCAGAGCTCGGGGTCGATGAAATAGTCAAAGAGCGATTTGCAGACCCCGGACCGGCAGAACTTCTCGTTGATGTGCTCCTCGTACTCGTGGCGGAAGTAGCGGATGGTGCTCAAAACGGGGTTGGGGCAGGTTTGTCCCAGCCCGCAGAGAGCACTGTCCTTGATCGTGGAAGCCAGCTCCTGCAGCCGGTCAAGATCATCCGGCTTCCCCAAGCCCTCGGTAATCCGCTCGAGGATCTCCAGCATCCGCTTAGTGCCCTCGCGGCAGGGGATACACTTGCCGCAGGATTCCTTCTGGGTGAAGCTCAAGAAGTAGCGGGCCAGGTCCACCATGCAGGTGCGGTCGTCCATCACCACCAGCCCGCCCGAGCCCATGATGGCGCCGGCCTGGGTCAGCGAATCGTAATCCACCGGCAGGTCAAGCTTCTCGGCAGGGATGCAGCCGCCGGAGGGGCCGCCGGCCTGAACGGCCTTGAATTCACGGCCGCCCTTGATCCCGCCGCCGATATCGAAGATGATCTCGCGCAGCGTAATCCCCATGGGCACCTCGCAGAGGCCGGTGTTGCGGATCTTTCCCGCCAGGGCAAAGACCTTCGTCCCCTTGCTCCCCTCGGTGCCGATCTTGACGAATTCCTCCAGGCCCCCTTCGCGGAGGATAAGGGGAATGTTGGCGTAGGTCTCCACGTTGTTGATCACGGTGGGCTTGCCCCACAGGCCGGAAGTTGCCGGGAAGGGCGGGCGCGGCCGGGGCATGCCCCGCTTGCCTTCTATGGACGCCAGGAGCGCCGTCTCTTCGCCGCAGACGAAAGCCCCCGCGCCTTCTTTTATATTGAATTTAAAATTAAAGCCGTAGCCGAGAATATTCTCGCCCACAAAGCCGTACTCTTCGGCCTGGGCGATAGCCGTCTTCAGCCGCTTGATGGCCAGGGGATACTCGGCGCGGCAGTAAATATAGCCCTCGTCGCTGCCGATGGCCCGCGCCGCTATGAGCATCCCCTCAAGGACGGCATGGGGGTCGCCTTCGAGAATGCTGCGGTCCATGAAGGCCCCCGGGTCGCCCTCGTCAGCGTTGCAGACGACGTATTTCTTGTCGCCTACGGCCTTGTAGGTGAATTCCCACTTCAGCCCGGTGGGGAAGCCGGCGCCGCCGCGCCCGCGCAGCCCCGACCTTTTCACTTCGTCAATTATCTCCATGGGCTCCATCTTCAGGGCGCGGGACAAGGCGCGGTAGCCGCCCCGCATAATATATTCATCGATATTTTCTGGATCAATGATCCCGCTGTTCCGCAGGACATTGAACTTCTGCTTCCGGTAGAAGGGAATGGTATCGTAGAAGCGCGCCGGGGCGTCCACGTCGGGCCCCTTGTAGAGAAGCCGCTCCACGATTTCGCCGCCGAGAAGATGCTTCTCCACCAGCTCGGGTATGTCCTGGGGCTTCAAGCGGCAGTAGAAAACTTCGTCCGGATAAATGACGATAATGGGGCCCACTTCACAAAAGCCCGGGCAGCCGGTCATGACCAGGCGGCACTTCTTCTCGAGCTTGTGCTTGGCCAGCTCTTCGACGAGAGCCTGGTGCACCTTTGCCGAGCCCGAGGAGAGGCAGCCGGTGGCCCCGCAGATCATCAGGTGCTTTTCATACAAAATCCTCCAACCTCCCTCAACATTACAATTATTTCTCTAGACCGCTGTTTGCGTTAAAAAATGACAAAGTGCTCGTTTAGCGCCACCCGATCAATGATTGCCTTTCTCTTGGCCGCGCAGGAGGCATCCTCATGGCAGATAGGCCCGTTGGTGCAGCATTCCACAAAATCCTTGCACGGCGTCTCTTTGCTGTGGTTACATTTTTCACAACAGGGATCAATAAAACGCTTCACCTTGCCACCTCCACTGGGCTATTCGTAACTGTCCAGGATCTCCTTGATCCGGTCCGGGGTAAGGCGGCCGTGCGGCTCGTCGTTGATCATCATCACCGGCGCCAAGGCGCAGGCCCCGATGCAGGCCACCTCTTCAAGGGTAAATTTCAAGTCCGGCGTGGTCTCGCCCACCTTGATCCCCAGGATCTCTTCGATCCGTTCAGCCACCTTGGGGCTGCCCTGGATATGGCAGGCCGTTCCCTTGCACACCCGGATGATATACCGGCCCCGCGGTTGCATCTTGAATTGGGCATAAAATGTAGCCACCCCGTAAAGCCGGCTCAGGGGAATCTTAAGCTGCGCCGCGGCGTATTCCAGGGCCGGGCGGGGCAGGTAGCCGTAGCGCTCCTGCAGCTTCTGCAGGACGGGGATCGCCATGCCCTTTTTCCCTAGATAAGGTTTCAGCAGAGCATCCACTTCGTTCAAGTCAATCTCCGGCTGCTGGATCAAAGTTGCGCCCTCGCTGCTCAAACCACTTACCTCCTTGCCTGAATTTCATGCTGAACAAAGCAGTACAATAATGTCGTATTCTCTTTAATACAAAAGGAATCCTGCTGAAAAAGAGCGTGACAGCCAAAAAGCAAGTAATTGGAAAAGTATAAAAATTTAGTTAGCAGCCGCCCTTGCAGCGGAATAGCGGTGGCGCTTTCGCCGGGAAAGGGTATAATATAATTGAAAGAGAAAGGAGATTACTCAAAATGATTCCCATCAGAGACACCGCCCCGCGCTACCGCTTCCCGCTGATCAACGTCGCCCTGATCCTGATTAACGTCCTCGTCTTCTTTTACCAGCAGGTACTGCCGCCGCAGCAACTCTACGACTTCATCTTAACATACGGCACCGTCCCTGCCAAGCTGACCGGCAGCCTGCTGGGCATCTTCAGGCCCGGCTTCTCTTCCCATGCCCTCATGGATGCCGCCCTCCCGCTCATCACGGCAAATTTCTTGCACGGCGGCTGGCTCCACCTGCTGGGCAACATGCTCTACCTCTGGATTTTCGGCGACAATATCGAGGGGCGGCTCGGCCACCTGAAGTACCTGCTCTTTTACCTGTTCATGGGCGTGGCCAGCCAGCTCTTCCACATCCTCAGCAGCCCCTTCTCCACCGTTCCCCTCGTGGGGGCCAGCGGCGCCATCGCCGGGGTCCTGGGAACCTACTACATCCTATTCCCCCATGCCCGCATCCTCACCCTGGTGCCGCTAGGCTTTTTCATCACCTTTGTCCACCTGCCGGCGGTAATTTTCCTTGGCGTTTGGTTCATCCTGCAACTGTTCAACGCATCGCTGCAGGGAGTGGCCATGGGGGCGCAGGCGGTGGCCTGGTGGGCCCATATCGGCGGATTTCTCGCCGGCGCCGGGATGGGCCTCCTCATCAGAAGAAAGATCTACTACGAGTACTACTAGCCCCCTAAGTAGCGGGAACAACGGGCACAGGAGTAAAGCCGACCCCGTCGGCGGCTACAAAGATATAGTTCACCCCGCCGCGCCGGCCCTGGAAGAGCTTCTCCCGCCCCTCGTCATGAATGTGGCCGTAGACGCAGTAGCTGACGCCGTAGCGCTCCAGCAACTCGGTAAAGCCGCTGGGGCTGGCCTGGCGATTGAATGGCGGGTAATGGAGTGCGGCAATGATCCGCTCATGGCCCGCCCGCCGCGCGCTCTCCAGGGAGAGCTCCAGGCGCACCAGTTCGCGCCGGTAGATCTTCTCATCGTGCTCGCTGTCAAAGCCCTCTTCGCCGGGGCAGATCCATCCCCTGCTGCCGCAGATGGCCCAGCCCTCGTAGACGTAGTGATCGTTCTGCAGGGCGGCCATGCCCGGCGGCAGCGCCGCGCGCACCTTGGTGATGGTAGACCACCAGTAGTCGTGGTTGCCGCGCAGCAGCAGCTTCCGCCCCGGAAGCGCGGCCAGCCAGTCCAGGTCGGCCAGGGCCCCGGAAAGCTGCATGGCCCAGGATATATCCCCGGCCACGATGACCAGGTCCTCTTCGCCGACGACGCGCCGCCAGTTGGCGGCGATCTTCGCAGCGTGGTTTTCCCAGAGGGGCCCGAAGATATCCATGGGCTTCTCCTGGTCATGCGACAGGTGCAAATCGGCAATTGCCCAGATGGCCATAAATTCACCCCACCCTATTTTTTACCATCCGCATCATCCCACATTTTTATACAATGACAAAAATAAAATTGGTTTTTATAAACATTCAGTTTGCAATTTTTAAATAATATGATACAATATTGACATATATATAAGAAGATGTTACTTTAAAACTCCACCAGGAGGGTTTGGCATGGCCAAAACAGCCAAAAGGGCTTCCACTTCAAGGCGGCCGCGCCGCTACCTGCGCAGCCGCATCACGCGCAACCTCATTCTGGATACAGCCAAAAAGGTGTTTATCAGCGAGGGCTACTCCAAGACCACCATCGCCAAGATCAGCGAAATGGCCAACGTGGGCTACGGGACGGTCTACAGCCATTTCAAGGGAAAGGACGACATCCTCAGCCGGGTGATCGACAATATCCTGGAAGATTTCTACACCCTGCTGGATATTGAATTCGCCCCCTCTAGCGTAAAGGAGGCGAAAAAGATCTTTTACAACCTCATGTTCACCGCCTTCACCTTGGCGGAGCAAAACCGCCCCATCCTGAAAGTTTACCGGCAGGCGCTGCGGCTTTCCGAGAACATGGACGCCCACTGGCAGGGCGTCAAGGAGCATTTTTACAAGGTCGCCAAAAAGTCGATCATCTACGCCCAGGATAAAGGGCTGGCCAAGCAGTTTGATCCGCAGATTGGGGCCAAGGGCTACGTGCTGCTCGTGGACCGCTTCTTCTGGGAAGTGGTGGAAGAGCGCGAGCCCGACGTGGAGCGCCTCTGCACCATCTTAACGGACATGGTCTTCCAGGGCTTCTTCAACCCTCCCGAGCCCTCCCAGGAAATAAGCGCCTAATCAACCCGGCCCCCGGCGGCAATAAGTTCAGGCGGCGGGTTCAACCGCTTTGGCTGTTCAGCCCGCCGTGTGGACGGCCCGCTTTTCCGTAAGCAGCCAGTCCACCCGCCGGTCCCAGGGCTCAACGGGGACATGCTCCACCAGCTGCAGTTCAAAGGCCAGGGCTACCAGGGGCACCCCGGGGCGCAGCCGGTTAAAGAAGCGATCGTAGTAGCCGCCTCCGTAGCCGAGGCGGTTCCCCTTCAGGTCAAAAGCCACTCCCGGGACAATGAGCAGGTCAATCTGGCAGGGAGCGACGGGGCGCAGCGCCTCCGGGCGCGGCTCGCGGATGCCGTAGGCGCCAGGAGCGAGATCCTTGGCGCAGTCAAGCAGCTCCGAGGGGATGAGCCTGCGCTCCTCCGGCACCGTCTTGGGGACAAGGACTCGCTTGCCGCGGGCAAGGCTCTCCTCAATCATCTCGCCGGTGTCCACTTCGCTGCCAAAGGAGAGAAAAAACATGATCGTGCCCGCCTCCCGGTACGGGGGCAGCTCCAGCAGCCGGCGGGCGATGGCCTTGCTCCAGGCGGCGATCTCCGACGCACTCAGGCGGTCCCGCCTGGCCAAAATCTCCTTGCGCAGGGCGCGCTTATGCATAGCCCTCTCCTCCGCGACGGCGGCAGAGCAGGTGCCGCCGGGCTCGCCTTTAGTGCTTAGTTCTCCTTTTTCCCCTTTGGTTCAAGCTTCACCAGCTCGTAGCGGCGGCTGCCCAGCCCCATCTCTTCGGCGTAGGCCAGCTGCACCCGGTAGTCGGTCTTGGGATGCAGAGCGCAGAATTTATCGCCCCCCGGTTCCAGGGCCTTTGGCAGCGCCGTGCCGGCAATCCCGCCCTGGGCATTGACTAGGTCCACCGAGGCCTGGTCTATGGCGACGGGGTCCGTGGAGGCAAGGATGCCGATGTTGGGCACTATGGGCAGGTCGCTCCAGGGGTTGCAGTCGCAGTCGGGAACCACGTCGAGCAGGAAGTTGAAGAAGACGGCGGCATTCTCCTTCCCCTGCAGCGCGCCCCAGGCATATTCCACCATGCGCTCGTTCATCTCATGCACCGCCGTCTCCCACTGCACCTTCACCGCCTCGTGGCGGCAGGAGATGATGCACTCGCCGCAGCCGGTGCATCTTTCCGGGTTGATCCTGGCTCCTGCGCCCTTCTCCAGCGTTATCGCCCCGGAGGCGCACCACTTCACGCAGGTGCCGCAGCGGCGGCATTTTTCCGCCCTGATCTCCGGCTTAACCGTGGAGTGCATCTTCTGCTTCCCCGCGCGCGAGCCACAGCCCATGCCCAGGTTTTTGATGGCGCCACCAAAGCCGGTCATCATGTGCCCCTTCACGTGGGAAAGGACGACCAGGGCGTCCGCCTCCACCACCGCCGCGCCGATCTGGACGCTGTCGAAGTGCTTCCCCTGGATCTTGATCTCATGATAGCTGCGGCCGAGCAGCCCGTCCATGATGATCACCGGGGCGCCCACGGTGGCGTAACTGAAGCCGTGCTGCAGCGCCGTTTCGAGGTGATCCACCGCGTTGGAGCGGCCGCCGGTGTAGAGGGTGTTGCTGTCGCAAAGAAAGGGCTTGCCCCCCGCCTCCCTGACCTTCTCCACTACCTTGCGCACCAGGACGGGGTTGATAAAGGCGGTGCCGCCCCTCTCGCCGAAGTGCAGCTTTATCGCCACCAGGTCGCCGGCGGAGATGCGCCGGGCGGCGCCGACGCGCTCGAAGAGGAGTTCCACCTTTCTAACCATGCTGTCGCGGTGAGACTGCGCCCGGCTCCCCGCGAAATAAACCTTTGGGAGCATAACCAACCCCTCCTCTCTCGCAATAGATGCACCGGTAATTTTTACGGAAGGCTGCTGCGGTCAGCTGGCAGAGATAACCGTCTTCATCCGGGCTGGGCCAAGCGGCCCCTGCACATCGGGCGGGGATAGAAGCCCGCCCCTGATATGGTAGTGCGTGTCAAGACCCCGCATAAAATTTTTTTCATCTCATGTTTTGTCCTAAAACTAGCCGAGACCAACAAGGTCGGCATAAAATTTAGTAAAGGCAGGTGAGG
>JAAZIN010000033.1 GCA_012800855.1 Bacillota bacterium | reverse complement strand
CCAGAGGGGTTTTCCTGATCATTTTTGCGGCCTCCTTTGCCAGTTAATTCAAGTAGCGATAGGGATTAACCGCCACCCCGTTGACATGAACCTCATAATGCAGGTGCGGCCCCGTGGCCGTACCGCTCCGCCCCATATAGCCGATGACCTGGCCCCGCTTGACCCACTGACCGGTAGAAACGGCAAAGCCGGAGAGGTGGGCGTAGTACGTTTCAAAGCCGTAGCCGTGCCTGATGATGACCAGGTTGCCGAAGCCGCCGCGGTAAGAAGCGTTGATAACCTGCCCGCTGGCCGTGGCATAGACCGGCGTGCCGTACGCCCCGGCAATATCGATGCCGTGGTGAAACTTGCTTCCCCTGCCGAAGGGATCGCGGCGCATGCCGAAGCCCGAGGTGACGCGGCCCCGCGTAGGCCAAATGGAGGGAGTCGCCGCCAGGCGCCGGAGGTACTCGTCCACTTCACCCCTCAGCATTTCCAGGGTTTCCGCCTTCTCGGGAACCACGCTCTGCAAAAAAGAGAGATTGACCGCCACGCGCTCCAGGACCCGGTCATGGTCGGAGCGGGAGGCGTAAAAGCGCATCCCTTCCGCGGAAATGCCGCTTCGGGAGCCGGCGCTCTCGCCTTGCGCCTTCTGCTGTTCCAGGCCTACCTTCCCAGCAACCTCCCCCAGGATCTCTTCCATTTCTTCAATCCGCTGGAGCATTTGCTGGGTGAGATCGGCAAAGGCATTAATCTCATCTTGCTGGGCCTGGTTGGCCTGCCGCAGGATGCGCAACTCCTCGGCATCCTGAAGGGCGTTGCGATAGACATAGGCGAGAACGAAAAAAGCAACCATCCCTGCCGCTATCAGGGCGACGATAAGCTGGCCCACAAACAGGGGCAGCCGAAAGCTGTACGTGGCCTCCTCTGAATGAGGCACGATCATGATGGTGAAGTAGCGCTTTCGCTTCTGCATTTTCTGCCCGCCTCCACAGGAAGCTAGCGCTTCCGCCGTCTCGCTTTGCCCTCTTCCACCCGCCGCTTGGCCTCCTCGAGGGCCTGCTTCTCTTCTTCGCTAAGATAATGCAAGGGCTGTCCCTTTTTGACAATTTTGCCGTAGCTCCGGCATTCTTCCCGCCCATAAAGGCTGGTGACAATGACCCCGTCCAGGTTGCGATCCAGCAGGGCCATGGAGAAGCTCAAGTCACTGCCGGTATCCTGGAACGCGTTGTAGCGAACCATGCCCACGCCGGCCACCGCCAGCTGGAGCTTTTTCTCAATTTCATCCAGGCGCTGCACCGCCTGCTGCTGCCACCGCTGCCCCTCCTCGATGAGCTCGCCATGGCGGCTGAGCAGGCCTTCCAGGTCGAGTCCGTCAAGCCCCATCATGAACTTGTAATAGCGCTTCTTAAGGGCCAATCCCAGGGCCAGCGATGCTGCGGCCAGGGCGATGCAGATGAGCACAACTCCTCCCATCGCCAGCCACAAAATGCCGGCATTTTGCTCCAACCACTCTCCCATTAGTTCCCAGGACGGCATGGCCCCTTTGCACCTCTTGCCCATTTTTTATTAAATAGAATTAACAATGTTAACTTCGACTTAAAATCGGATTCTCCTTTTTAGAAAAAAAGTTTCACGTGAAACGTAGCGAAAGAAAGAAGAGCTTCCCTTGTTTCACGTGAAACCTGAGCTAGCTGATTCCCTCGGGCATGATGAGCTCTACAAGGCGCTCCAGGTCTTCTGCCCCGTAAAAGTAAATTTCGATGGTGCCGCCTTCGCTGCGGCGGGAAATTTTCACCCTGGTTCCCAGGCGGCGCTGCAGCGCTGCCTGCAGTTCTCGCAGCAGGGGGTCGTCAGCTTCCTCACGGCGATGCGCCGCTCCTTTTCTCTTCACTCCGGCCGCGCTGCCTGCCAGCCGCTCCGCCTCCCGGGCGGTGAGTTTCCCTTCGATGATCCGCCTGGCCAGGGCTTCCTGGGCGGCAGGGTCCGGCAGCGCCAGCAGGGGGCGGGCTTGCCCAGGGCTTAGCTCGCCACTGATGAGGGCCTTCTGGACCTTGGGAGGCAGCGAGAGCAGGCGGACGGTGTTGGCAATGGCGGAGCGGCTCTTCCCCAGGCGCTTCCCCAACTCCTCCTGGGTAAAATTAAATTCTTCCATGAGCCTGCGATAGGCCGCCGCCTCTTCAATGGGATTCAGGTCCTCGCGCTGCAGGTTTTCAATGAGGGCTATCTCGAGCATTTCCTTTTCTTTAAATTCCCGAACCAGCGCCGGGATGGTGGTCAGGCCGGCCATCCTGGCGGCACGGCAGCGCCGCTCGCCGGCCACCACGTAGTATCCGCCCTCTGGAGCCGGAGAGACCACCACCGCTTGCACCACGCCGTGCTCCCTTATGGAATTCATCAGTTCCTCCATCTTGGCGGAATCAAAGTTTACCCGCGGCTGGAAGGGGTTGGGCTTGATTTCTTTCAGGGGAATTTCCGTTACCTCGGCCGTCCCGGCAAGCGCCTCCTCGATAAGGGCGCCCAGGCCCCGGCCCAGCCTCCTCTTTTCGCTCATCTATTTCTCACCTCTTCAGCCAGGGAGAGGTAAACCTCCGCCCCTTTGCTGCGGGGATCGTATTCCAGAATGTGCAGGCCATGGCTTGGCGCCTCGCTTAGGCGCACATTCCTGGGAATAATGGTGCGGTAAACCTTCTCCTTAAAATATTCCCGCACCTCTTCGGCTACCTGCTCTGAAAGGTTGGTGCGGGGATCGTACATGGTCAGGAGAACGCCTTCTATCTGCAACTCCTCGTTGAGGTGGCGGCGCACCAGGTTTATGGTATTCATCAACTGCCCCAGCCCCTCCAGGGCGTAGTATTCGCACTGGATGGGGATCAACACGCCGCTGGCGGCAGTCAAGGCGTTGATCGTCAGCAGGCCCAGGGAGGGAGGACAGTCAATTAAGATTATGGAATAGTCATTCTTGATCGGGGCCAGGGCTTCTTTCAGCTTAACTTCACGCGACACCGTGGGAACCAGTTCAATCTCCGCCCCAGCCAGCTGGATGGTGGCCGGCACGACATAGAGGTTCTCCCACCGGGAGGGGACCACGACCCTCTCCAGGGGGATGCCGTTAATCAGGGCATCGTAGATGCAGGCTTTGATCTCCTTTTTGGATAAGCCGATGCCGCTGGTGGCATTGCCCTGGGGGTCGATATCGAGCAGCAGAACTTTCTCGCCCAGCCGCGCCAGTGCGGCGCTTAAGTTTACCGCCGTTGTCGTCTTCCCCACACCGCCTTTTTGATTGGCGATGGCTATGATACGTGCCATGTTCCCTCTCCCTTTGCCTAGATCTTTAGTTCCCGGAAGTGTTTTCTCTAAAAATGCGCACCCTTACCTCGATATAATGGGGTTCCACCTTCTCTTCCACCTCGGGATGCAAGCCCGCTTCTTCAATGACCTTTATGGCCTGGCGAAGGGTGTTTAAAAAGATGCGCATATCTCCCACCACGCCCCTGCGGCGCCGCCTCGGCTTCTCCGCCTTCTCCCGCGCCAGCATCTGCTCGATTCTCTTCTCCGTATCGCTTACCGTCAGCTTCCGCTGGATGATTTCCGCAACCATCTTCTTCTGCTGCTCTACTGAGCTCAACTTTAACAGGGCCCGCGCATGCCTCTCCGTAAGCTGCTCCTTAATGAGCAGCTCCTTTACCTCTTCGGGCAGCCGGAGCAGCCTCATCTTGTTGGCAATGGTGGACTGGCTTTTCCCCAGCCGCTGCGCCAGGACCTCCTGGGTTAGATTAAAGGTCTCAATGAGCTTGGCATAGCCGGCGGCTTCGTCCAGGTAGTTGAGATCCTCCCGCTGCAGGTTTTCAATGAGCGCCATGGCCGCCACGGCGCTGTCGGAGAGGTCCTTCACAATTGCCGGTATGCTCTTCCAGCCCAGTCTACGGCAGGCCAGGACCCTGCGCTCGCCGGCGACGATCTGGTAAGCCCGCCCCTGGCGGCGCACGATTATGGGATGCAGCAGCCCGTAGGTCTTGATGGACTGCATCAGCTCGCCAATTTTATCTTCCGGGAAGTTTTTACGCGGCTGGTAGGGATTCGGCTGAAGCTGGTCAATGCGCACCTGGATGACTTTCTCCTTGCCCGGTTCTATTTCCAGGAGGGGAAAGTCTCCCAGCCGGTTGCTGTTCATCCAATCACCCGCCTCCTTCATGCCTATGGAAACAATTAGACAATGACGGGGACATTCCTTCAACAAGAGAAATTAATTAACCGACAAGCGGCCTTTTCGAGGGCAAGCCGGCACGCCTGGGATAGGCTTCCGGCGTGGGAGATACTTTTCTTACCAGGAAAAGAGTTCGCTCTTCACCTGTAAGAAGGCGGTAGCGCCAGCTTTTCTCCAGCCGACCGCCGCAGAGCTGCAGGGCCGGAGCGGCCGCCTCCATCTCCTGGGGCCCCCGGCTCCCCTTATAGAGAAGCAAAAAGCCTCCCAGTTGCACCAGGGGCAGGCCTAGCTCCACCAGTATCGGCGCCCGGGCCACGGCCCGGCTGACGACGCAGTGGAACTGCTCGCGGCAGCCGGGATCGCGGCCCCAATCCTCCGCCCTGCCGGGCAGAAAAAAGACCTTTGCCAGCGCCAGCTCCCGGACCACCTTCCTTAAAAAATTTATCTTTTTTTGGCTGGCATCCATTAAGTAGAGTTCCTGCCCGGGGAGGCAGATTTTTAGGGGAATTCCCGGCAGGCCCGCCCCTGTGCCCAGATCCAGCAGGCGGCCCGGCGGCATCTGCCACACTGTGAGGGGGTAAAGAGAATCGTAAAGGTGCTTTCCTATGAGGGCGGAGCTGCTTTCATCTCCCACCAGCCGCTGCTGCTTCAGGCCCTCCTGGAGAAGGCGGACGTAGCTTAAGAGCTGCTGCACCTGGCCGCCGTCAAGGTCCAGGCCCAGAGCGTCCATGACTTTAACCAAAAGAGCATCGCCGCCCCCTGCCTTGCTCATTTTTCACCATCCCGCTCTCACTTGCCAATACAGAACTCGCTGAAAATGCGATCCAGCAGCTCCTCGCTCACCGTCTCTCCGGTAATTTCACCCAGCTTCAGCCAGGCTTCCTTCAAATCCATGCTGAGCAGCTCCAGGGGCTGACGCGATAGCGCCTCCAGCACGCTCTGGACAAGCGCCAGCGCTTCTTGCACAATCCCGGCATGTCTCAGGCTGACCATGGCTGGGCTTTCGGCCTCTCTGCCGCCCAGTTTCTCATCCAGCAGGCTGCCGATGGCCTCCTCCAGCTGATCAAGGCCCAGATTATGGACGGCGGAGGTGCACACCACCGGGTGGCCAGGCAAGCGAGCTCTGACTTCCTCCGGCTTAAGCCGCTGCGGCAGGTCAATCTTGTTGATGACAATCACCACCGCCTGTCCCGGGCGAATGAGCTCCGCCACTTCTTCATCTTCCCGGCTCCAGCCCGTCGAGCCGTCCAGGACCAGGATGAGGAGACGGGCCCTCTCCACGGCAGCCTTGGCCCTGGCGATTCCTTTCTGCTCTACGGGATCGTCGGTGCGGTGAATGCCGGCGGTATCGGCCAGGCAGAGCGGGTAGCCTTTGACAGTAAGATAGCCCTCCAGAAGATCGCGCGTGGTACCAGGAATCTCATGGACGATAGCCCTCTCCTCCCTGAGCAGGGCATTGAGCAGGGACGATTTGCCGGCATTGGGCTTGCCGATGATGGCCGTGTATATGCCTTCCTGGAGCGCGTGGCCGCGACCTGCTCCTGCAGCCAGGCGTGAAAGCATGGCTGCAACCTCCGCCAGCTCCGGCTTCACCTCCCTCTCCAGGTCCAGCTCATCGTCCACATCCTCGGGGAAGTCCAGCCGCGCCTCGATGCGGGATAGAGCGGTCAGTATTTTTTCCCGGATTGTCCCTATTTCCCGGGAAAGGCGGCCCTGCAGGTTGGAAAGCCCAATTCTCAAGGCCTCTTCCGAGCGGGCCCGGATAATGCGCATGATGCTTTCCGCTTGGCTGAGATCAATGCGCCCGTTTAGAAAGGCCCGCCGGGTAAATTCACCGGGCTGGGCCAGGCGGGCCCCCGCCTCCAGCACCCGGTTAAGGACCTTGCGCAGCGTCAGGACGCCGCTGTGGCAGTTTATCTCCACGATGTCCTCGCGGGTATAGGTGCGCGGCGCCTTCATAAAAGCGGCCAGCACTTCGTCAATCACTTCACCTTCTGCTGACAGCACGTGCCCGTAATAGAGGTAGTGGGAGCGGGGGTATCCGGGGCCCTCCTGCCGCCGCGGAGTAAACACCTTCTTCCCTATGGCGAAGGCCTCCGGGCCGCTAATGCGAACGATGCCGATGCCCCCTTCCCCAATGGGAGTGCTTATAGCGGCGATGGTATCAAAGTCGCTCAAGGCCAACCTCCTCAAAGAAAAAACCGCTCCCCCGGGGAGGAGCGGTCCGTCTCGTCTTCTGCTAGCGCGGCGCTATGACCACCTTGCGGTTTGGTTCTTCCCCCCGGCTGTAGGTGACCACACCGTCAAAATCCTGCAGGGCCAGGTGAATAATGCGCCTCTCCTGAGGCGTCATCGGTTCCAGGACCTGCTCCCGCCCTTCCAGGCGAACGCGCCGGGCAACGCTCCTGGCTAGCCTTACCAGCGTGCGCTCGCGGCGGGAGCGGTAATTCTCCACGTCGATAATGACCATTTTTTTAAAACCGCTAAACTGGCGGCGCAGGATGGTGTTGCACAGGTACTGCAGCTCATTCAAAGTTTTCCCCCGGCGCCCAATGAGAAATCCCACTTTTTCACCGCTTATAGAGGCGCAAATCCTGTCCTCATCTTCCTCCGTCGTTATCTTGGCCCTCACGCCGCAATCATTTACAATTTCTTCTAGAAATGCTTTCAGGTAGCCGGCCGGCTCGTAGCGCGGCTTTACTCTTATATGGGCCGTCCGCGGACCGATAAAGCTGAAAAATCCATGAGTCGGCTCGCTAATCACCTCTACCTCGGCATTGTCCCTTCTTATTCCGAGAAGGGAGAGCGCCTTCTCCAGAGCTTCCTCTACGGTGCGTCCTGTTGTTTCAACAGCGTTCATTTCTCTCCCCTATCTCCTTTTTTCCCTTTTCCTGATTTGCCGGCTTCCGCCCGGGCCGTTTTTTCCTCTTTTTTCTTCTCCCTGCTGATAAAGAGGTAGTGCTGCCCCATGGTCAAAAGGTTGTACGTAATCCAGTAGATGATCAGCCCGGCCGGGAAAGAGAAGCTAATGAGGACAAATATTGCCGGCATCATGTACATCATCATCTTCTGATTGGGATCGGTCATGGAGATCTTTTGATAGATGTACGTGCTTGCTCCAGAGAGCAGCGGGAAGAGATAATAAATGATCTGCTGGAGAAGATCCCCCTGAAATTCGTTTGGCGATAGAGCCAGGTCGACAAATTCAAGGGAGGGAATTAAAAAGGTATTGATGGACTCGGAGAGAAAGGTTCCTGTATCCCGGAGCATGCGGAAAATACCCCAGAGTATGGGCAACTGGATAAGCAGCGGCAAGCAGCCGGCCATGGGATTGATATTGTTTTTTTGCATGAATTCAAACACGGCCTGGTTCTGCTTCTCCCGGTCATGCTTGTATTTCTGCCTGATCCGCTGGATCTCTGGGTTGAGCTCCTGCATCTTCCTGTTGGATTCAAGCTGCTTCTGATTCAGTGGATATGTAACCAGCCTCAGCAGGGCTGTAAGAATGATTATGGCCACGCCAAAATTGGGGATCACGCCATAGATGACACTCAGAATTTGGCTAAAAAAACGGGCGATTGCTTCTGTCATTTTTTTCCTCCTAGACCGCTTTTCCCGCTTTACTTGACCGGATCATATCCGCCGGGGTGAAAGGGGTGGCATTTCATGAGCCGGCGCAGCCCTCTCCAGCCGCCCTGCAGCAAGCCATATTTCTCTATGGCCTCGTAGCAATACTGGGAGCATGAAGGGTAAAACCTGCAGCAGCGGGGCTTTAAGGGCGACAGGTACTTCTGATAGGCTCTTATCAAAAAGAGGCAGGCCCGCTCTGCCGGGCGCAGCCGCCTTACCTCATCAACAAACCCTGCTTTCCACACAGTCGCAGCAGCTCCTCGCGCGCCTGGTTAAAAGTAACCTCTACGGCGGATTTCCTGGCGATGATGACAAAGTCATACCCCGGCCTGAGAAGAGGAGAAATCTCGCGAAAGGCTTCCCGGTATATCCTCTTTACGCGGTTTCGCTGAACGCTTTTGCCTACCTTTTTGCTGATGGAGAAGCCGACGCGGATTTCTTCACTCCCGCTGGGGCAGACGTAAAGCACCACGTTCCTGGAAGGCAGGGCCCGGCCACGCCGGTAGACCCGCCTGTATTCCCAGTTTTTTTTTAAACGCTTCATTCCCTGTTTAAGCGGTCAGCCTTTTGCGACCGCGCAGCCGCCTTCTTCTAATTACCGCGCGGCCGGCAGCGGTGCTCATCCTCCTCAGGAAACCGTGCTTTCTTTTCCTTCTGATGCATTTGGGCTGAAAGGTCCTTTTCATAATCTTCACTTTCTTCCTTTTCTGCTCAGGAGTATAAAAAAGTATACCTTAAAAAATTTAACAATGTCAAGATAACCGCTCTTTATCCGCCCTTTTGCAACCCTCGCGCTCCTTTCCGGAGTTTGCAGGGGTGAAACAGATTTGCTAATATATAACTTGCCCTTGTCATTATAGCATAGAACGAAGCAGCGCCGACTTATCCACAGCCAGTTGTTGAAAAGATAGCCTCATTGTGTATAACTTCGTCGCTCCTTCTTGAGTATCAGCAGGGAGGTTGTGGTTTTGCCCGTAAATCTTTCCAAGCTCTGGTCATTAATCCTTGCTGAGATAAGCAAAGAGGTCAGCAAACCCAGCTTCGAAACCTGGTTTGCTTCTACCCGCCCGGTTTCGCTGAAAGATCGCCAGCTTATCGTGGCCGTACCCAACGATTTCACCCGGGAGTGGATTCAAAGCAGGTACAAGGACATTATTGTAAAAAAAATCAACCACATCACCTCGGACCACTATGACGTAGACTTTGTGGTTTCCTCGGACTTCGTCGACCTGAATGAATCCCAGGCTGATTTGAGCGAAGAGGTGCCGGTAGAGGTTAAAAACATGAACGGCTCCGCCAAGGCCGCCTCCATGTTCAATCCCCGCTATACCTTTGACAGCTTTGTCGTTGGCCCCTGCAACCGCCTCTCTCACGCCGCCTCCCTGGCGGTAGCGGAATCGCCTTCCAAAGCCTATAATCCCCTTTTCATTTATGGAGGAGTCGGCCTGGGGAAAACCCACCTTTTGCATGCCATCGGCCAGTATATCTTAAACCACCATGGCATGGACAACATCCTTTACTGCTCTTCGGAAAAGTTTACCAATGATTTTATCAACGCCATACGGGACAACAAAACGGCGGAATTCCGCCAGAAATACCGCAACATTTATGTTTTGCTCATCGATGACATTCAATTTCTGGCCGGCAAAGAGCAGACCCAGGAGGAATTCTTTCACACTTTCAACACCCTCCACAACCTCAACCGCCAGATTGTGGTCTCCAGTGACCGGCCGCCTAAAGAGATTCCCACCCTGGAAGACCGCCTCCGCTCCCGCTTTGAATGGGGCCTGATCACCGATATCCAGCCCCCGGACCTGGAAACGAGGATTGCCATCTTAAAGAAAAAATCCCTCATGGAAGGGCTGGAAATTCCCGACGAGGTCCTGCACTACATCGCCTCAAAAATTGAAAACAATATCCGCGAGCTTGAAGGAGCCCTGATCAGGATTGTGGCCTACGCTTCCCTGCTCGATTCGAAAATAACCCTTGAATTGACCGACGAAGCCCTGAAAAACATTCTCTTCACTAAAAAAAGGCAGATTTCATTGGATCAAATCATAAAATATACCGCCGACCACTTTCATCTTTCTGCCGGCGATCTCCTGGGCAAAAGAAGAACCCGTGAAATTGCCTTTGCCCGCCAGGTGGCCATGTACCTCTCCCGCGAGCTGACCGATCTTTCCCTGCCCCAAATCGGCGAAGAATTTGGAGGAAGGGATCATACCACCGTTTTGCATGCCATCAGAAAAATCGAGGCCCTCATGCAGGAAAACAGTGAGGAAAAAATGAAAGTGGAGTTAATCAAAAATGAGCTTGTGAACAACCTTTGAGCAATCTGTGGACAAGCCGGACACGACGGCCAAAATTAAACGCAATTCCCGTGATTTTAAGAGCTTGTCCACAGCAGGAGGGAACAAGCAGCCTCTGCCCACCAGGGCTGGGACCGTTTTTACACAGAATCAACAGGCCTTACTGCTCTTACGTATCTCTATATATACCTTCCTAGAATTTAACCTGTTAAAACTTCTTTATAAAGGCGGTGCTAGTTTATGTCCATCATTCTTTCCAAGGAAATCCTGAGCCGCTCCCTTGAAATTGTAGAAAAAGCATTGAGCAGGCAATCGCCACTGCTGCCCCTTAAAAACATCCACTTTGAAAGCTCTTCGCAGTCCATCACCCTTTCCGCCACCAACATGGAGCTTCAAATCAAGGTCATCCTGCCCTATGAGGGGGAATATTCCGGCAAGGCGCTGCTGCCTCCCCAGATTACGGAGATCGTTCGCCTGATGCCTTCTACCGAGATCAGCCTGGACGTGGACCCGGAAAATTACCAGGTAAATCTCACCGGCGGTAGAACCAGGTACAACCTCTTCGGCGCCGATCCGGCAGACTTCCCGGCGGTGGAGAAACTGGCGCCTGCAGAGGGTGAAACCATGTCCCTGGATCCGGCTGAGTTCAGCCAGATTTTGAAGATGGTCATCTTTGCCGCCTCTACCGAGGAGTCGCGACCGGCATTCAACGGCGTTCTATTTGAATTCAAGGAAGATCGCCTGAGCTTGATCTGCTCGGATACATATCGCCTGGTGGTGAAAAATGTCTCCGCTGCCGGATGGAATTTTACTCCCCGGCGCTGCCTTGTGCCGGCGAAAGCGCTGCGGGAATTGTTAAGAATCCTCGATCAGAGCGAAGATAAAGTATTGCTCTATACCGACGGTAAAAAAATGGCCTTTGACCTGGGCTCGGTTTATTTTGCCGCTGCTTTGCTCAATGAAAAATATCCCGATATCAGCTCCGTCATTCCCCAGCGCTTCTCCACAAGGATCTCCTTAAACCGAAGCGAGATGGAGAAGAGCGTGGTGCGGGCGGCTCTCCTGGCCGAGGCGCCCAACTATGCTATAAACCTCTTCGTGGGCCGTGATGCCATGAAGGTCCGCGTATCTTCGCAGGTGGGGAGGATGGAGGAGGAGCTTTCCATCGAAGGCGAAGGCGAAGAGGTTGACCTTTATGTCAATTCCCGCTTTATCATGGATATTCTCAGGGCTGCCCCGGCGGAGACTCTCATCGTGGAATTTAACGGCAAGAACGGGCCCATCGTGTTCCGCCTGCCGGAGGATGAGAGCTACCTTTATCTCGTTCTGCCTATCAAAATGGATTAGCAAACGGGTAGCGACGTGTACCTGGCCTCGCTGTGCCTGATCAATTTTCGGAACTACGTCCGCCAGGAGATATCCTTTAATCCGGGCATAAACATCATCAGCGGCGGCAATGCCCAGGGGAAAACCAGCTTGCTTGAAGCGATATACTGTCTGGCCACATCGCGCTCCTTTCGCACGCTTCGCGAAGGGGAAATGGTGCGCCTGGGCTGCGACTATTTTTATCTCCAGGGCGCTTTTGTGCTTCGCGAGGGCCGCTTCCTGGCCGAGGTGGGCTACCGCCAGCCGCGCCAGCTGCAAATCAAGCTAAACGGGAAATTGCATGCGCGAAGCGTATACCTGCAGAAGCACCCGGTGGTCATCTTCTCTCCGGACGATCTTTCCCTGATCAAGGAAGGGCCTTCCGTGCGCCGCCGCTTTCTCGACCTGGAAGCCTCTCGCCTGAGGCCCCTGTATTACAGTAGGCTGCGCGATTACTACCGCGCCCTGCGGCAGCGCAACCAGATTCTCAAGGAACACCGGGGCGGCCCGCTTCCCCATCATTCCCTCATAGAGCCATGGGAGCAGGCGATGGCAAAAGCAGGGAGCTGGATTGTCCGGGAGCGTTTACAGCTGCTCGAAGATCTGGAACGCCTGGCCCAGGGTCATTTTGCCCGCCTCACTGGAGGCGCGGAGGAGTTTTCCCTCGTCTATCACTCCTCCATTGACCTTGGCGGGGGTAGGGATTTAGATTTAATGGAAAGTTCCTTTAAAGAGCAGCTTTCCCAGGGGCGCGCCGCGGAGCTGCGCAAAGGGGCTACCCTGGTAGGGCCCCATCTCGATGACTTTTTCTTTTTAATCAACGGCCTGGACGTGCGCAGGTTTGGCTCCCAGGGGCAGCAGCGCAGCGCCGTGCTGGCCTTGAAAATGGGGGAGGCGGATCTCTTTAACCGCACCGGAGAAGAAAAAGCCATTCTCTTGCTGGATGACGTTTTTTCCGAGTTTGACGAGACCCGGCGTCGCCACCTCTTCCAGTTTTTAAGCGAGAGAGAAGATCAGGCCTTTATTACCACCGCCGTGCCCCTGCCGGATTTTAAAAGCTACCGCACGGAGGGGGCCGCCTTTTATACTGTCCAGGGAGGAAAGATTAAGATTGGTTGAGCTGGGGCAGATTATTGAGCAGATGCTGCGCCAGCGGAAAATGTGGCGCCGCTATCAGCAATGCCTTATAATAGAGGAGTGGGATGAGATTGTGGGCAAAGAGATTGCTGCGGTGGCCAGGGCCTGGTATGTGCAGAGGAACGTGCTCCGGGTCCTGGTAAGGGATTCCACCTGGGCCTACCATCTCACCTTGCTGAAGCCGCAATTAATTGAAAAATTAAACCGCCATGTGGGGGAAGATTTGGTCAGGGACATCTTTTTCCAGGTTGGCTGGGATGAGAAGAAAGGGCCTTAGTGGTGCAGTAGGGGGCAAGTTTAAACACTCTTTAGCAGGAGGAAAAATATGTTTTTGCATATTGGCAATTCGCGCATCGTTTTTTACAAGGATATCATCGGCATTTTTGATTTGAAGCTCATGAACAACCCTATCAACAAGCAGTTCTTGGAATCTGCCAGGATCAAGGATTTCTACCGCCACCTCAAGCAGAAGAAGCACAAGTCCTTTATCGTCACCAGCAGCGAAGTGCTTCTCTCGCCCCTCGTTCCATCGACGCTAGCCCGGAGAAAGAGCGTTGCTTTAAACCTGCCGGAGTAGATGATATAATGGTGCTGTTATGGTTAAATAACGGAGGTATGAAATGACGGCACAGATGTCGAGCTATGAAGAGCAGGAATACGGCGCGGCTCAAATACAAATTCTTGAAGGTATGGAGGCCATCCGCCGCCGGCCGGCCATGTACATCGGCTCCACCGGCAGCGCCGGCTTGCATCACCTGGTATTTGAGGCCGTGGACAACAGCATCGATGAAGTGCCCTATGGATGCAGGAATATTAAGGTGCTGGTGCATCGGGATAACAGCGTTACCGTGAGCGATGACGGCCGCGGCATTCCCGTGGAGAACCATCCGGAGCAGAAGCGGCCGGCCGTGGAAGTAGTCCTGACCACCCTTCATTCCGGGGGCAAGTTTGACCATAAGATCTATAAAGTCGCCGGCGGGCTGCACGGCGTGGGCATATCGGTGGTCAACGCCCTTTCAGAGTGGCTGGAGGTGGAAGTTTCCCGCGGCGGGAAGGTCTACTGGCAGCGCTTCGAGCGGGGGGAGAAGGTATCCGATTTAAAGGTGAAGGGAAAGGCGGCAAAGACCGGCACCAAGATTACCTTTCGTCCTGATCCCCTCATTTTCAGGGAGATCGAGTTTGACAACGATATCCTCATCCGGCGGCTTCGGGAACTTGCCTTTTTAAACCGCGGCGTCAGGATTGTTTTCCAGGATCAGCGCAGCGAATATACGGAAAGGTTTCACTATGAAGGCGGGATCAACCAGTTTGTGTCCTATCTCAACCGGGACAAGGAGGTTCTGCCGAAGAAACCCATTTATATCTGCCGCGAGGTTAACAGCCATTTTATCGAGATTTCGCTGCAGTACCAGAACAGCTACAACGAAATGATCCTCACTTATGCCAACAACATCCATACCCGGGAAGGCGGCGCCCATGAGCAGGGCTTCAAGTCTGCCTTAACCCGCCTGATCAACGATTACGCCCGCAAGAAGGGGCTGCTTAAAGATAATGAAAGCAATTTGACCGGGGACGATGTCCGCGAAGGGCTCACTGCTGTCCTGAATGTAAAGCTGCATGATCCGCAGTTTGAAGGCCAAACGAAGACAAAGCTGGGCAACCCCGAGGTTCGCAGCCTCGTGGATACAGTCTGCTACGAGGGGATGGAGATTTTCCTGGAGGAGAATCCCACCACCGCGCGCAAGATTGTGGAGAAAGCCATGCGGGCGGCGCGGGCCCGCGAGGCAGCCCGCAAGGCTCGCGAGCTGACTCGCCGCAAAAATGCCCTGGAGTTTACCAGCCTTCCCGGCAAGCTGGCTGACTGCAGCAGCAAGGACCCCGGGGAATGCGAGCTTTTCCTGGTAGAGGGCGACTCTGCGGGCGGATCGGCCAAGCAGGGGCGGGACAGGCGCGTCCAGGCCATTCTCCCCCTGCGCGGCAAAATTCTCAACGTGGAAAAAGCGCGGCTGGATCGCATCCTGAGCAACGAGGAGATTCGCACCATTATTACGGCTATCGGCACGGGAATCGGCGATGATTTTGACATTACCAAGGCCCGCTATCAGAAAATTGTGATCATGACCGACGCCGACGTGGACGGCTCGCATATCCGCGTGCTCCTGCTCACCTTTTTCTACCGCTACCTGCGGGAGCTCATTGAGAGTGGCTTTGTTTACATCGCCCAGCCGCCGCTGTACAAGGTGCAGAAGGGCAAAAAAGAGCGCTACCTTTACGGGGACGATGAGCTGGAGCAGCTGCTTGAAGAATGGGGCCGCGAGGGGATCCAGGTGCAGCGCTACAAGGGTCTTGGCGAGATGAACCCGGAGCAGCTCTGGGAGACGACCATGAATCCCGAGACGCGCATTATCAGGCGTGTGGAGCTCGACGATGCCCGGTTGGCGGATGAAATTTTCAGCGTACTCATGGGAGACAAGGTGGAGCCGCGGCGGCGCTTCATTGAAGAGAATGCCTCCGCCGTGCGCAACCTGGACATATGATTTTGCCGGCTGCGGCCTGAAGATGCGCTGGAGTACGAAGCCGCGGCAGGCCGGACGCTTCCGGTGAATATGGAGTGCAGACCATGTTTTACCTGGCCCTTCCCTACATTCTCCTGGCGGCCCTAACCGCCGGCTACCTGCTCTACCGCCGCCGCAGGACGGGGAGGGTGGTGCTTAAGGTAAGGCGGATTCTTTTCAGCAGGGCCAACCTGGAGCTGCTGCTGTCGGCGGCCCTGGTCTGCCTTATCTGCGCCCTCTTCCTCTGGTCGGACCTGAGGAAGCTTCATGAAATTGCGACGGCCGCCGGAGCCGCCGGGGAGGGCCGCTGGCTCTACTGGAGCCGCATCGCCTTCTATCCTCTCCTGGCGGTCGTTTTTACAGCCCGCCAGCTGGAGCGCCCGGCCCTGCGGGAAGGGGGCATCTCCTCGCCCCGCTGGTTCTGGACCTGGGAGCAGATCCGCTTCTACCGCTGGAGGGGAGCGTTGCTTCAGTTCCACATCAGGACGGGGCGCAGGGAAATTATCGAAAGCTGGGCCGTGGCCCCGGATCAGAAAGAAGAGCTGGATCGCCTGCTGAAGCAAAAAACAAAGAGGATGGACAAGAAAAGCCGGGGGAAGAGGGGGTCACGGCGCTAAGCTTATCTTTTATTACGCGGAGGAAACAAGAGTCACATGGACGAGAAATCCCGCATCATTCCTGTGAGCATCCATGAAGAGGTAAAAAGTTCCTTTCTTGACTACGCCATGAGCGTCATCGTCAGCCGCGCGCTGCCCGACGTGCGCGACGGGCTCAAGCCGGTGCACCGGCGCATCCTCTACGCCATGCTGGAGATGGGGTCGACACCGGATAAGCCCTACCGTAAATCGGCGCGCATTGTGGGCGAAGTGCTCGGCAAGTACCACCCCCACGGGGACGTGGCCCTCTATGACACCATGGTCCGGCTGGCCCAGGATTTTAACACCCGCTACCCCCTCGTGGACGGGCACGGCAACTTCGGCTCGCTGGACGGCGACGCGGCCGCGGCGATGCGCTACACCGAAGCCCGCCTTTCGCCGCTGGCCATGGAACTCCTGGCCGATCTGCATAAGGAGACGGTTGATTTCAGGCCCAACTTCGACGAAAGCCTGCTCGAGCCGGCAGTGCTTCCCTCGCGCTTTCCCAACCTGCTCGCCAATGGGTCCTCGGGGATTGCCGTGGGCATGGCCACCAACATCCCGCCGCACAACCTGGGGGAGCTCATTGACGCCCTGCACCGGCTCATCGAGAACCCCCATGTTTCCATTGACGAGCTCTGCCGGCTGGTCAAGGGGCCCGATTTCCCCACGGGAGGGCTCGTGGTGGGCACCGAGGGCATCAGGGAGGCCTACCGCACCGGGCGGGGCATCATCCGCATCAGAGGGCGGGTGCACCTGGACAAGACCGACAAGGGAAAGAGGCACCTGGTCATCAGCGATCTGCCCTACCAGCAGAACAAGGCCCGGCTGGTGGAGAAAATAGCCGAGCTGGTGAAGGAGAAAAAAATAGAGGGGATTAGCGACCTGCGAGACGAATCCGACCATTCAGGGGTGCGCATTGTGCTGGAGCTGCGCTCAGAGTACGATCCCCAGCTGATCATGAACCAGCTTTACCAGTATACGCCGCTGCAGCAGACCTACGGCATCATCATGCTGGCCCTGGTTAATGGGGAGCCGAAGGTTTTAAACCTCAAGGAGATGCTCTCCTACTACCTGGATCACCAGAAGGAGGTCATCGTCCGGCGGACCCGCTTTGACCTGGCCCGTGCCGAGGACAGGCTGCACATTGTTGAAGGGCTGCGTATCGCCCTCTCCAGGCTCGATGAAGTCATCGCCCTCATCCGCCGCTCCCCCGATGTGCCCACGGCCCGCAGCGGCTTGATGGAGCTTCTGGGCATTACGGAGAAGCAGGCCCAGGCCATTCTCGACCTCCGGCTGCAGCGGCTGACCCAGCTGGAGCAATCCAAGCTTGAAGAAGAGCATCGCGAGCTCACGGAGAAGATCGCCTACTGGCGGCGGGTGCTGGCCGATGAAAGCCTGGTCCTGGCCATCATCCGCGACGAACTCCAGGAGATTAAGGAGAAGCATGCTGACGAGCGCCGCACCCAGATCGTGGAGGCGGTGGTGGATGAGTTTAATATCACCGATCTCATCATGGAAGAAGACGTGGTCATCACCATCACCGACCGCGGCTACATCAAGCGCCTGCCGGCGTCAACTTACCGGCGCCAGAAGCGGGGCGGCCGGGGGGTGGTGGGGATGCAGACCCGGCAGGGCGATGCCGTGGAGCAGTGCTACTTCGCCTCCACCCACGACAAGCTCCTTCTTTTCAACAACCGGGGCAAGGTCTACCTCCTCAACATTTACGAGATTCCCGAATCAAGCCGCCAGTCGAGAGGAACGGCCCTGGTAAACCTGCTGCCCATGGAGAAGGGGGAGTATATTACGGCCACCCTGCCCGTCAGCGGCTACCATGAAGGCAAATACCTGCTCATGGTGACCGCCCTGGGCTACATCAAGAAGACGCCGCTGCATGAGTTCCGTAACACCCGGAAAACGGGGCTCATCGCGCTGTCCCTGGCCCCGGAGGACGAACTCATCTCGGTGGAGCTTACCGATGGCAGCGAGGAGATCATCATCGGGACGGACGAGGGCTATTTTATCCGCTTTCATGAAGAGGAAGTACGCCCCATGGGGCGTACGGCGCGCGGCGTAAAGGCGGTGGCGCTGCAGCCGACGCACCGGGTGGTGGGAGCCGGCCTGATCCGGCCGGGCCAGATCCTGCTCTTGGCTTCGTCAGGCGGTTACGGTAAGCGGGTGGCCGCCGATGACTTCCGCAGCCAGCGCCGCGGGGGCAAGGGCATCGTGGGCATGAAAATAACCAAGGACAGCGGGCCTCTCACCGGCTTTATCGTCATGGACGAGAAGGAGGAGGACTTTATCATTGTCACCGCTAAGGGGCTGGTCATCCGCCAGAAGGCGGAAGGGGTTTCCCTGATGAGCCGCTATGCACGGGGCGTCACCCTAATACGCCTCGAGGAAGGCGATAGGGTGGTGGATTTAATTGGACTGCCCAAGGAGAGGAAGGCGTAGGCGGTGTCTGCCAGGAGCGGCGCTTTGATTTTTCTTGCGGCCTTGCCGCTTCTGCTCCTTTGCAGCTGCAGCCCCGACGCAGGATTGGACGAGGCGGAAATCCTGCCCCTGAATGGCGATGTCATCGTCCTGGGCGGCGGCATAGCCGGGCTTACCACCGCTCTGGAGGCGGCGCGCCACGGTGCCTCGGTCATTCTCTGCTTCCGCGAGCGGCCCGATGAGCGCTGGATGTGGCGCGACGGCATCCTCGGCACGGGCGAAGAGGGGAATGCGGCTGCCCTGGAGGGGGCGCTGCGCCACTACGGAGGCAGCGAGGGCAAAGAGTGGCATTATCGCCTTCTCGCCCGCCGCGCCGATGAGAGCCTGGCCTGGCTCTCCCGGGAAACGGGCTTGAAAGTGATCCCCGCAGGAGGCTTTCTATACCTGCCGGAAAACCTCTCCTGCGATCAGGCCTGGGAGCGCCTTTACAACAAGGCCCTGGATGAAGGCGTCCGCATCCTCGAGGGTGTCCAGGTGGAAGAGCTGCTTTTTGGCAAGGCGGGGCAGGCGGCGGGCATAAAGCTGGCCGATAGCCACGGCCTTAAGCATACCGCTTACGCGCCGGCCGTTGTCCTTGCCGACGGCGGCTACCTTGGCGACGGGGAGCGCATGGAGAAGCTCGCCCCGGGCCGGCCTGTTGCCTCCTGGCGCGGCCGTGGAGAGGGCGACAGCGTAAGGCTGGCCCGTGCCGCCGGGCTGGACCTGGTTCAGGAAAACCTATTTTCCTATACCCTCGCCGTCGAAGAGGGGCAAAAGTGGGTAGAGGCAGATCCGCCGCCCGGCACTTTACTCATCGTGGACAAAGAGATTTATTCCTTCCTGCCGCAGGCTGAGGCGGAGCTGGCTTCCGCCGTTTTGCAGAGCGAGGCGGGCACGGGCTACCTGCTTGTGGCTGAGGCGAACCTGGAAGCGGGAGCGGAGCCGAACTGGCCCCGCTATCCCGGCCTTGGCGCCTTCCTGGAGGCATACGGTATTGATCTCCCCCAGCTCTACCGCCGCTTCAGCCGCCCCCAGGGTTACTTCTACGGCTGTCCCGTAAAGGCAGCTGCCGCCTACTGCCTCGGCGGCATCGCGGTTAATGAAGCGGGAAATGTGCTGCGCGCAGACGAGCCGGTGCCAGGGCTCTATGCCGTGGGGGAGTCGGCGGGGGGGCTCCATGGCGCCGCCCTGATGCCCGGCGCCGCCCTCACGGAAGCTCTGGCCTGGGGGCGGCGCATCGGCGAGGCCGCGTCCCGCTATGCCCAGGGCTAAGCCGCACCGCTTGCGGGGGTGTAATCAATAGAGGCAAAAAGAATTGGCATCACCGATACTACCCTGCGCGACGCCCATCAATCTCTTCTGGCCACGCGCATGCGCCTGGAGGATATGCTCCCGGCGGCCGAGCTGATGGATGAGATCGGCTACCACTCCGTGGAGGTCTGGGGTGGCGCCACTTTTGACGTCTGCCTGCGCTTCCTCGACGAAGACCCCTGGGAGAGGCTGCGCCGCCTGCGGCGCAGTTTCCGCCGCACCAAGCTGCAGATGCTCCTGCGCGGCCAGAACCTGGTCGGCTACCGCCACTACGCCGACGACGTGGTGCAGGAGTTTATCAAGCGGGCTGTCGCCCACGGCATCGATATCATCCGCATCTTTGATGCGCTTAATGATCCCCGCAACATGGAGACGGCCATGGTTTCGGCCAAGGACGAGGGGGCCCATGTGCAGGCGGCGCTCTGCTATACCATCAGCCCGCGGCACAACCTGGACTACTTTGTCCGCCTGGCCAGGACATTCAAGGAGATGGGCGCGGATTCGCTTTGCATCAAGGACATGGCCGGCCTGCTTCTGCCGGCCCATTCCTACGCGCTGGTGCGGCGGCTGAAGGAAGAGGTGGGGTTGCCGGTGCAGCTTCACTGCCACTACACCAGCGGCATGGCCTCCATGACTTACCTGAAGGGGATCGAGGCGGGGGCCGACGTTGTCGATACCGCCTGCGCCGCCCTTGCCCTGGGAGCAAGCCAGCCTCCCACGGAGGCCATGGTGGCCGCCCTGCAGGGAACGCCCTACGATACGGGGCTGGATCTGCAGCTTCTTGCCGGGGTGAGCGAGCATTTTAAAAAGGTCCGCGCCCGCTTCGATGTCCCCATTGTAGCGGCCGCGGATGTGGATACCGCCGTCCTCAGGTACCAGGTTCCCGGAGGCATGATCTCCAACCTGGCGGCGCAGCTGGAGGAGCAGGGTGCGCTGCACCTTTTGCCGCAGGTGCTGGAAGAGGTTCCCCGCGTGCGGGCCGACCTGGGCTACCCCCCGCTGGTTACCCCCAGCAGCCAGATCGTGGGCGCGCAGGCGGTGGCCAACGTGCTCCTGGGGGAGCGATACAAGGTGGTCTCCGCCGAGCTGAAGAATTACCTGCGCGGGCTCTACGGGCGGCCGCCGGGAGAGATCCACCCCGAACTCCTGCAAAAGGTGCTGGGGGAGGAGAAGCCCGTTGAAGTAAGACCCGCTGACCTTATCCCCCCGCAGCTTCCCGGCGCCAGGCAAGAAGCGGCGGGATATATCACCGGGGAGGAAGACCTCCTCTCCTACGTGCTTTTTCCCAGCGTGGCTTTGAATTTCTTTAAAAGGCGGCGCGGGCTCCTTCCGCCGATGCCGCGCCACGTGGAACCGCCGCAGGCGCAGCGGCCGCCGGCGAAGGAGGCGGCGTGGGGCGGCAAGGGCCTGGCCATCGTGGACGCTAGCCTGGCCTGGCGCGAGGGAGACGTCATCGTCTATCCCGCGTAAAGGGGGCATGTTAAAGTTTTCAATTTCCCTGCAATAAGCTATAATAACAGTTGCATTGTACCGTGAACCTGGAGAGCGTTCCTGCCGCCGCGCGCGGCGGCGATAGAAAATAAAGTTACCGGCTGCGCGGCAGCTTGGAGGAGGCGACGAAATGAAAAAATATTCCAGCGAAGCAATCCGCAACATTGCCCTGGTTTCCCACGGCGGTGCCGGCAAGACCTCTCTTGCGGAGGCCCTGCTGTATACCAGCGGGGCCATCACCCGCCTCGGGACCGTTGAATCGGGCACAACCACCACCGATTACGACCCCGACGAAATAAAGCGGCAGGTGACGATTAACGTGGCCCTGGCTCCCCTGGAGTGGGAAGGGGTGAAGGTCAACCTGCTGGATACGCCCGGCTACTTTGACTTTGTGGGTGACCTGCTGGGGGCGCTGCGCGCCGCCGACAGCGCCGCCGTAGTGGTCTGCGCCGTCTCGGGGGTGGAGGTGGGTACCGAGAAGGTCTGGCAATACATTGAAGATTTCAATCTACCCCGCCTGGTGGTGGTGAACAAGCTGGACCGGGAAAACGCCGATTTTGAGGGCGCCCTGGCCCAGCTGCAGGAGCATTTCGGGCCTAGGGTGGTTCCCGTGCAGTTGCCCATTGGGAAGGAGGAGCAGTTCAAGGGTTTAGTCGACCTCATTGATGAGAAGGCGCTTCTCTTCTCCGGCGACGGCAAGAAGGTGGAGGTGCAGGAAATCCCGGAAGATTTGCGGGATAAGGCTGCCGCCATGCGGGAGAAGCTCATCGAGGCGGCGGCGGAGATGGAAGACGAGCTCCTGCTCAAGTACTTGGAGGGCGAAACCCTGGAGCGGGAGGAGATCCTCCAGGCGTTGCGCCGCGGCATTTTGGAGCGCAAGATCTTCCCGGTGCTCTGCGGCGCCGCCGCGAAGAACTACGGCAGTGGGCCGCTCCTCGATTTTATCAAGAACTACATGCCTTCGCCGCTTGATCGAGGGGAGATAGAGGGAATTCTCCCGGAGAGCGGGGAGAAGACAGTGCGGAAAACCTCTCCCGAGGAGCCCTTTGCGGCGCTGGTATTTAAAACCCTGGCCGACCCCTACGTGGGCCGGATCAACTATTTCCGCGTTTTTTCTGGCAGCCTGCGCCCCGATTCGCAGGTCTACAACGCCAACAAGGAAAAGAGCGAACGCATCGGCCAGCTTTTCTCCATGCGGGGCAAGAACCAGCTCCCCATGGAGGAGGTAGTTGCCGGCGACATTGCCGCCGTGGCCAAGCTGCAGCACACGGCCACCGGGGATACGCTATGCGACCGCGGCAGCCTCTTCCAATTCCTGCCCATAGGATTCCCTGAGCCGGTCATCTCCTTTGCCGTGGAGCCGAAAGCAAAGGGCGACGAGGAGAAGGTGAGCAGCGGCCTGTCGCGATTCCTGGATGAGGATCCCACCTTCCACCTGGAGAGGCGCCCGGAGACGCGCCAGATGGTTATCTCCGGCCAAGGCGAGCTGCACCTGGAGATCATCGTCAGCCGGCTGGCCCAGAAATTTGGGGTGGAGGTCAACCTCTCCACACCCAAGGTGCCCTACAAGGAGACCATCCGCAGCACCGTGACCAGGGTCGAGGGCAAGCACAAGAAGCAGACCGGTGGGCGCGGCCAGTACGGCCACGTTTTCCTCGACCTGGAGCCGCTTCCGCCCGGAGAAGGCTTCCAGTTTGAAGACAAGATTTTCGGCGGCGTGGTGCCCAAGCAATATGTGCCGGCGGTGGAGAAGGGTATCCGCGAGGCCATGGAAGAGGGCGTTGTCGCCGGCTACCCCGTGGTTGACGTGGGGGTTAAGCTGGTGGACGGCTCCTACCATACCGTGGACTCCTCCGAGATGGCCTTTAAGATTGCCGCGGCCATGGCTTTCCGCAAGGGGATGGAACAGGCCAAGCCGGTGCTGCTGGAGCCGATCATGAACGTGGAGGTCACCGTTCCCGAAGCCTTCATGGGCGACATCATGGGCGACCTCAACAGCCGCCGCGGGCGCATCCAGGGAGTGGATTCGGCCGGGGCGCTGCAGAAAATCCGGGCCCAGGTGCCCATGGCGGAGATGTTTAAATACTCCATCGATCTCCGCTCCATGACCCAGGGGCGGGGCTTCTTTACCATGTCCTTCTCGCATTACGAAGAGGTGCCGCCGCAGGTAGCCGAACAGGTCATCGCCGCGGCGAGGGCGGAGAAGGAGAAGGAATAAAGCCAGGGCCAAAAAAGGGGCCGCCTCCTTGAGGGCGGCCCCTTTCGATCATGCCTCTTTACCCTGGCATTTAAACGGCAAAGGATGAAGGCTTCTTCTTGCTCCCAGTGCCGGCTTTTACCTGCTTTTATTAAAAAAGGCAAGCACTTTGTCGATTAGCACATCCATGGCGTCGATGTAAAACTGGGGAAGCGGCTTTTGCCGGGCATAGCAGGACAGCTCGGTGCAAGCCAAGATAGCCCCTTCGCAGCCCGCGTTTTTAATTTCCTCATCTATTTTCATGAACTTGGAGTAGCTCCCGGGTCGTCCCCTTTTTATCTCGCGGTATATTATATCCATTACCAGGGACTGCTTCCCCGGGGAGGGGAGGTAGACCCCAATGCCTCTTTTTTCACATTCCCGCTGGTAGATGCCTGCCCGGATAGTGCCGTCCGTAGCCAAGACAGCTACTTTTTTGATGCCGCGTTTTGCTGTGGCGAGATGATTCACCGTTTCCCGCACCATGTGAATGATGGGGATGTGCAGGTGCTTCTGGAGTTCATCGACGAAATAATGCGAGGTGTTGCAGGGTATGGCTATGGCCGTGCAGCCGTTTTGTTCCAGCGTTTTGGCGTCTTTGAGCAGCATCTCGAACAATTTGCCTGTATTGCCTGTAAGAATGGCTTCCGTTCGGTCAGGCATGGTGGTGTGGTTAAGGATGATCATGGGGAGGTGTTCCTGGTCGCAGGTGGCTTCGGTTTTATTAATTATACCTTGAAAAAAAAGAAGGGTGGCCTGGGGGCCCATCCCCCCAATTACGCCCAGCATCCCAGCCTATTTCCTCCCCCTCAGATGTCCTCTTTTTGGGTCCGGATCAAGCCGCCTTGCCGGACCTGCAGCGGCCATTCCTGTTCTTTTTTGTTCTCCAGGTATTTTTGATATTTATAGACATGGCCCAGCTGCGACTTAAACAAGGATAAGCGACGCTTTAAACTCATGTCTGGGCTGTAGAAAAGAGGATTGTTGAATCTCCCTTCCTCCAGCAGCATTTTCATCTCTTCCCGGTATGCCCTTGGCCGGATATAACGGAACATGACATATTTAGGCACAACGCTCCACAGGAATTTCTCCTTGACGATGGTTAAAGAAGCCTGCTTGTTGTAGAGATAATCGTTGACGACGCACTCGGCCAAGTTGTAACCGGAGCCTGTTACGTAGTAATTGCTCCTTCCCTGGCGGGCATTGAGCTCAAGCACCTTGAATTTATTGTCCCGCTGATCGTATTTGAGATCAAAATTGAAATATCCGGTAAAGGAGATGGCTTCAAGAAAATCTTTTAACTGGCATGACAGCGCTTGGTCGTACTCGTTGATAATCACGGCATGATTGCCAATCCCCCGCGGGGCATGTTCTTCCAGGAGCACGTGCCCCAGCGCCATCAGCTCAACCCGTCCATCCTTGTTGGAATAGCCGGTCATAACATGAATGCAGGTATCGTCGCCGGGAATGAATTCCTGAATGATCATGGAATCTATGTAGCCGGAGTCGTAAACTCGATCCAGGACTTTCTCCAATGCGGCCCTGTCCCCCAGCCGGTATACCTTTTTTTGAGCGGGAAAGGGATACTGCCAATACATGATGGGGTTGGAGGGCTTGAGAATATAGGGGGGCTCAAAGGGCAGGGTGAAATTTGCACCCATCTCCCGGCGGTAGACAAAGGTTGCCGGGTAGGGGAGCGCATGCTCTTCGCAGAGCTGGTAGAAGCGTTCCTTGTGAAACAACCGGTAAAGCAACTCTCGACCAGGATAGGGAGCAATTACATTTTCCAAGTAGCGTCCTTTAAAATCGCAGCATAATTTAATATAGTTGTCCCCGCATCCAATAAGCAGTACCTTCTTGTCTCGATGGCGCTCGGCAAAACGACACACCTTTTCGATAAAGCACTCCGGCAGATCAATTTGCTCGCAGGCATGATAGTCTATAATCTGGCTATTGTGACAGGGGCTAGTGGGGTATTTTCCGTATACCGTAGAGCGGATCCCGTAGCGCTCGTGGAAGGCCCGTGCCATTGAATACGAATTGATATCGTTGCCCAGGAGCAGGGTTGCAAAGCTCTCGTTCTGGATGGACAGTGAGTGGGAATTATGTTTAATATTATTCATTTTAAGCACGATAAACCTTTCTTTTTACATTTTCACAAATTATAGCAATAATCACTTGATGCTGTCAACGAATTGGAAAGAGACGATCGCGTCAAGACACTGTAGGTTTAAAAGAACCTCACATTCAACTTAGATCGCCATTTGTTTGTTTAGTCCCT
>JAAZIN010000032.1 GCA_012800855.1 Bacillota bacterium | reverse complement strand
GCTTTCAGCGGAGTATAAAAAAAGGAACGTATTCGTTATAATTGTAGGGCGGGCGTGGAAGCCCGCCCCTACGCTTTAAAATCTCCCCGGCCCCCCTTTAGAAAAGGGGGGGTGCGGGCCGGGCATGCCCGGCCCCAACAACGATGCCCGAGTACCCCTGGGGTTGTAGGTCATGCCCGGCCCAAACAATTTTCAGCACTGCCAGGCGTCTTCGAAGAAGTGAAGGTGGAGCGGCGAGAGCACCTTGAAGGCCTCGGCCAGCTCGAAACCCCTTCCCGCAGCATGCTCACGCGCTTTGGCGGTGAGGTAGGCGGTGACCATCTCCAGGTTTCCCGGGGGAAACTGGCTTTTGTGCTTGGCGATGGCCTCCAGCTTTAGGGGCCAGGTGGAGGTGGCATCGATGAAGGTGTTCGGGCGGGAGCTGCCGTAGAAGGCGATAGCCTGCGGCGCATGGGGCGCCAGCCCCTCCTTGAGATGCTGCGGGCAGACATGGGGAAAACCGCTCAGCAGGAGCGCTTCCGCGGCGGCGAAACCGGTGGTGCGGTGATCGGAATGGGCCTCGTAGGGCAGCCAGGGATCCATGACCATGAGCAGATCCGGGCGCACCTGCCGCACCGCCGCGATAATCTTCTCCCGCACGGCGGTAAAATCCAGGGAGCTTCCGTCGGGGAAATCAAGCCAGATCATCTCTGACACCCCCAGGAGTCGGGCCGCCTCCTCCCCCTCGCGGCGGCGGATGCGCGCCAGCTCCGACGGAGCCAGGGAGGCGTCCTCGGTGCCGACGCCGCCGTCGGTTACGGTGAGGTAGACCACCTCCGATCCGGAGCGAGTCAGCTTGGCCACGGTGGCCCCGGCGCCGACCTCGGCGTCGTCGGGGTGCGCCTGCACGCAGAGAACCCGCCGCATGGCCATGAGCTCCGGAATGGGCAGCAGATCTTTTACTTTAACTTCCAGTTGCGTCATTTCCCATCACACTCCTTGGTTAATTGCTGCCGCTTGGACTGCTATGCTTCGCCAACAACAAAATGCTCTTCACGAAACTGGGGCTGATCCCGGTAGCGCGCCGCCAGGGATTCGCGGTACTGGAGGTAGGTGTTGAAATCCGCCCTGATCCCGTGCTCGTTGAGGGTGCGGACGATGTCCTCCGCCCGCGGCGGGCAGCCCCTGATCTCCACGGCCTCGCCAATGGCGGGATTGTCCCGGTTGGCGCGGATGATGCAGTTGCCAAAGAGAAATGTCTTTTTGTAGCCCCCCCTGGAGCGGGCCACCTTGCCCGTGAGAAACTCGATACTGTCAAAGGGCTCCCCGGTGTAGGCGCCGATGAGCAGGATGAGGATCATGTTGTTTAGGAAGGAGCAGCCCGAGCAGATGGTATGGTCATACTTGGGGTAATAAACCCCGCTTATGCCCATGCGCCCGAAAGCGGTGGGGCCGGAGTTGTCCTCGAGCCAGCCCCAGTCCCATTTCAGCGGCCTCACCAGGCTGCTCAGCTCCTCGCCGCAGATCTCCACGTTGCTCCCGTCGAGGGGGAGGCCGTGCCGGCGGGCATGCTCGGCCAGATGCCCTATATCGGCGGGATTCATGCCCAGGATCATCGTCCCAACAACATCCGCGGCAAACATGTCCCGCGAGGCAATCAAAATGTCGGCGCGGTGGGCGGTTCCGTTCATGGCCGGTCCGCGATCAAGGGCGTAGATGCCGTCAATGAGGGTCAGTGCCGGGGCCAGCTTCTCGCCGAGGCGCTGGATAAAGCGATCCAAGGGAAGCTCGGGATGGTGGCAAAAGATCTTGGAGCGGCGGGAGAGGCATCCTTTCAGGTTTTTAAAGCCCAAGCTGACCCTGGTGGTATTGTGCGTTTTTAAAACGGGGAGGTTGATTAAAAAGTCCGCCTCCAGCACCGGGGCGGCGATGTCAAGGGAAAAGCCGTCAAACTCCACCCTTTCAAAAGGCCCCCGGTTGAGATCGAGCAGCTTCACCCCGTACTTCTTCTCCAGCTGCTGAAAGCCCATGCCCCGGTATGCGGCCTCGGTCTCGGAATTGATGCTCTCGTCTTCCGTTGTCGCCTCGCCAATGGCGATGTCGCTGCAGCCATGCTCCTGCAGCAGCCGCACCATTTCCTCCACCACCACCGCCGTAGTGATGACGCCGAACTTGGGAAAAGGGAGCACTTCATCCCACATGACCAGGTTCGGCTTCAGCAGCACCCGCTTTGACGGGGTGAGCTCCTTAAAGCCGTCGCACATCTCCACCGCCCGGCGAATATTGCGCCGGTCATCATTAAATTTAACCAGGCTCACCTTTGCTCTCTCCATCTTCCGGCAGCCCCTTTTCAAAATATTGAAAAATCTTTCTTTCTGCATTTTAACAGCTCCGGCCAGGTTGTTCAACCGGAAAAGAAGAGGACAGCAGCTTCTCATTGTTCCTGGCGGAGGTAAAAAAAGGGGAAGGGGAAGTTTGTTTCAACTTCCCTCCCCACATTCGAGAGGGTTAGGGAAAAGGGGGATTGTTCCCCCGCGAGTAGCAGTTTATCAGGCAATCATCGCTTCAATATGTTTCATAATGGTGGAGATATCCTTGCCGTGCTCGGGCGAGCCGTCCACCACCAGCAGGCCGTCGCGCATGGCCTCGTTGATGTCAACCTGGCTGGTAAGCACGAGAAAGGCTGCATCAATGGAGGAGAAGAGCATGTGGACGAAGGGGCGGCGCCGGCCGTAAATGCCCCGCCCTGCCTTGGTCCGTCCCTTGCTGATCCGCAGATAGGCCGCCGGCTCTCCGTTCTGCACCGACCACTGGAAGATGCGATCGGGCATATCCCTGGTAAACTCGCGCATCGCGGCGTAGCCGTGGCGGTTCAGCAGGGAAAGAGCCGTGGTGATGAAATAGAGCAGCAACTTCACCTTGAGCGCCCGCTTCTCCGGCTCCTTCGGCAATTTGCTAGGCAAAAGCAGGGTCAGCCCGAGCATGAGCGGCAAGAAGCCGGCCAGGGTCCCGAAGTTCTTCAGGGCCCCCCTAATCTTGGGCACCGCCATTTTGCCGCTCATAAGAGCCACAAAATCGCCCGCATTCTTGAAGACGAAGTCAATGTGCGGCGCGGAATGCTTGCCCACGACGTATTCCAGCTTGCCATCGGTGAACTGCAGGTGGCAGGCCAGCTCGGGGTCGTCCTGCACCTGGAACTGCACCACCCGGTTCCACCCGGCATATTTCCGGGCCAGCTTGGGGTTTTCCTCGAGCAGCGTTTTGGTCAGCGGGAGAGCCGCTCTCATGAGCAAAATTGCCGTCAGCTTGGTTTGATCAGGCATCGTTGGAGCTGGCCTCCTTTCTTAAATCTCGTCCTCCCAGTCTTCATCCTCTTCCACTTCGACCTCCAGCATCTCGGCAACGGCTTCCATGATGCCGTTGTCATCGAGCTTGTAATAGCTGTAGAGGTCGTCGGTGTAGCCCACAATGGCAAACTCGTCCTGCAGGCCAAGGCGCTTGAGACGGCAGGCTTTGCCCGCCTCCACGATGGTCTCGGCCACGGCGGAGCCCAAGCCGCCGTAGATGTTATGCGGCTCCACGGTGATAATGCGGCGGGTGTCGTTAACCGCGGCCAAGACGGCCTCCTTGTCGATGGGCTTGATGGTGTGCATGTTCAAAACCCGTACCGAGATGCCCTGCTCCTTCAGGCGCTTGGCCGCCTCCACGGCATGCAGGACGCAGGGGCCGATGGCCATTACGGTGATGTCCGAGCCCTCGTGCATGGTCACCGCCTTGCCGATCTGGAAGCCGTAGTCCGGCCCCGTGTAGACGGTCTGCTCAAAGCCGCGCCCGATGCGGATATAAACCGGGCCGGGGTGATCGACGCAGGCGATGACAGCGTTGGCCGTTTCGTAGCCGTCGGCAGGGGCAATGACGGTCATGTTGGGAAAGCTGCGCATTACGGCCAAGTCCTCGGTGCAGTGGTGCGTCGAGCCCGCCTGCCCGAAGGAAATCCCGGAGTGAGTGGCGATGATCTTGCAGTTGAGGTTCATGTAGCAGATGTCGGTGCGCACCTGCTCTCCCGCCCGCAGCGAGGCGAAGACGGCAAAGGTGGAGACAAAGGGAATGAAGCCGGCCAGGGCCAGGCCTGCGGCCATCCCAAAGAGGTTTTGCTCGGCAATGCCCACGTTGAAAAAGCGATGGGGAAACTTGCTGCCGAATTTGCCAATCTTGGTTGACTTGGCCAGGTCGGCGGTCAAACCGACAATCTCTTTTCTCTCCTCGGCGAGCTCAGCCAGCACATGCCCATATATTTCCGCCGGGGTCATATGATCAGTATCATAGGTATGGTAGGTTAAACCGGTGCTCACGTGATCTCCTCCTTTCACGCCAGAAACCGCTTAAGCTTTGCCGTACATCCGGTCGATGGATTTCAAAGCCAGCTCCATCTTATCGGAGTCAATCCCGCCGTAATGCCAGGCGGGGTCGTCTTCCATGAAATCCACGCCCTTGCCTTTAATGGTCTGGGCAATGATTACCGTGGGGCGTCCCTTTGTCTCAAGGGCCTCGTCAATGGCGCTGCCGATCTGGGCAAAATCGTGGCCGTCAATGACCAGCGCGTGCCAGCCGAAGCTGATCCATTTATCCTTGAGCGGCTCCAAGGCCATGACCGTCTCCGTGGGGCCGTCGATGCAATGCTTGTTGCGGTCAACAAAAGCGGTGAGGTTGTCCAGCTTGTAATGGGCGGCGCTCATGGCCGCTTCCCAGACAGCGCCCTCGTGGCATTCGCCGTCGCCGAGGATGCAGTAGACCCGCCAGGTCTTCTTCTTCAGGCGCGCCCCCAGGGCCATGCCCGCGGCGATGGAGAGGCCGTGCCCCAATGAACCGGTGGAGGCGTCCACGCCGGGAACCTTGAGCATGTCGAGGTGCATGCCGAAGGGCGAACCGGTGTGGTTGAACTCCTTGAGCAGTTCTTTGTCAAAATAGCCCACATCGGCCAGTATGGGAGCGTAGCCGATTCCGCCGTGTCCCTTACTCAGGACGACGCGGTCGCGGTCTTCCCACTTGGGATTCTTGGGATCAATTTTTAAATAGTGGTAATAAAGGGCCACCAGGATGTCGATCTGGCTGAGCGCACCGCCGGCATGGCCGCCGCCCGCCCACATCAGGGTCTGAATGGTGTTCCGCCTGGCCAGCCAGGCTTTCTCCTTCAAGAGGGCAATATCCTGTTCGGTTAACGGCATCTCCAGCTAAAACCTCCTTTATTGAATTGGATTGGACGTGACGAAAAGAGGAACTAGATTTTCTCTTTCACCACCTTCATCGCCGCTTCCGCGTGATTGAGCGTCTCTTCTATGTCCTTTTTCTCATGGGCAGCCGAGATAAACCAGTTGTGATGGGGATGGAAGAAGGAGCCCCGCCGGGTCACTTCGGCGCAGAAGAGCTGCTGCCAGAAGAAATCGCGGTCCTCGGTAAAGCGCATGAAGGGAAGCGCCGGCGGCCCGGAGGTGGTCACATCGAGCCCGTAGCGGTGACCCAGCTCCTTGAGCCCCTCCATGAGCAGGGTGCCCATGTCCTTCATTTTCTCAATGGCCCCCGTATTCTCCAGCTCCTGCAGCGTGGCCAGGGCGGCGGCCATGGGCACCTGAGAAGCCCAGTAAGAGCCGGTGAAGAAAACTTTCGAGGCGGCGTTCATCAGCTCTTTCCGGCCCACGCAGGCGGAGATGGGATAGCCGTTGGCAATGGCCTTGCAGTAGCAGATCAGGTCGGGCTCGAAGCCAAAGTAATCGCCTGAGCCCTTCATGCTGAGGCGGAAGCCGGCCCGTACATCGTCGAGAATGAGAACGATCCCCTCCTCGCGGCAAATCCGCTGGATTGCCTGCCAGTAGCCGGGTGCCGGCATGACCTGGTCGCCGAAATTGATGTGGTGGTAGGGCTGGGCGATAAAGGCGGCGATTTGGCCCCGGTGCTGCCGCACCACCTTCTCGAATTCGTCAACGTCGTTCCAGTTGACCATGAGTATGTGCATGTGATCCTCGGGGATGATGCCGCCGAAGCCGAGCGCCGTGCACCAGGGGGCCACGCCGTGGTAATGGCCGCGGACCCTGATGATCTTCTTGCGATTGGTATGGGCGCGCGCCACCAGGATGGCGTAGGTAGTCATATCGCCCCCGTTCTTGCCAAAAAAGGCCCAGTCGGCGGTGGGGATGAGCTCCACCAGGCGCCGGGCCAGCTTCACCATGACCTCGCCGGGGTGATTGGTGCAGTCGGCCAGGGCCAGCTGGTCCATGGCGGCCTTGTCGACAACGGGGTTCCGGTAGCCGAGGACCATGGGGCCGTAGCCGCACATGTAGTCAATATACTCGTTTCCGTCTATGTCCGTGTAGCGGCAGCCTTCGGCTTTTGCCGCGTAGTATGGAAAGGACCCGGGGACGGTGAGGGTAGGTGAAAAATGGCCGTATATACCCCCGGGAATTATGGATGCAGCCTCCTCAAACAGCGCCATGGATTTGTCAAAGCTATATAGCTTCTCTGTCTTGCTCATTGGATCATTCCTCCTCTAATCGGAGAGGTAGTAGGCCAGCCTGTCCATGAGGGGGTTGATTCCCTCAACGAGGGGAATTAATCCGCGCAGCCTGATCCTCCCGCTGCCAACCGCGCCAAAGGTATCGATATTCCCCTGGAAAGTATCCCACGCGGTTTGCAGGTCGGCAATTTCGAGGATGGCATTGGGTTTCTCAGCCGGCCCCCGCTGTGCTTCGAAACGACCTCCCTTAACGACGAGGTGAGCAGCGGGACCATTTACTATCCTCATTTCAACGGTACCGTCCGGCAGCTCCAGGACAATGGGGCGCACCTCGGGGTCATGCTCGCCTACTTCCTTGATCCCGAAAGCCACGGCATAGAGGGTGAGCCGGACGCAGAAAGCAAAGGTTTCGGGGTCGGCGAGCGTCTCCGGCTGCGGCTTGAGGTAATGCTCCAGCCGGCCCAGGACCTTGTCCAGCTGCATCAGCTGCCTGGCCTTGAAGATGCCGGCCAGGTTGGGACGGGGACTCTTTTGGGTTCGTCCCTGGAAGACTTCGTTTAGGAACTCAGCATCTTTAAACGTGAGGGCGGGGGTGAAGCCCTTGCTCCCGTCCCGCTGAACGGTAACGCGGCCGTCCTTGAACACCAGGGTGGTGGAGGGATCGCCGCCCGCGAGGCGAAACTGGAGGGCGAAATTCCACCCGGAAATCGCTTCTTGAACTACCGGGTCGTATTCGGCCACATCCTCCAGCAGGGGGAGAATTGCCCCCAGGTGCAATCGGGCCAATACCATGGATTGGTCCCGGTTCACAAAAGTCACCTCTTTTCTCTCAAAATATAAACATATAAAATAATCTTTAAGTATCATATTCGTGAATTGCAACATAATTCCTGCCAAGGGAAAAAGCTTCCTGCATCTAATGAAGCAGCCGGCGCAGCTGCAGCATGGCCGTATAGTTGGGCAGGACGATCAGCCTCTCTCCGGGCGCCGTCGCGGCAAGAGCCTTCTGCAGCGCTTTCCACAGAACCGGTTCCACCGTCATCATGGTGCGGTCAAATCCGGCCTTCTCCAGCCGCCGGGCCAGGTCGGCGGCCCGCGTCCCGGAGAGAACCATGGTGACGGTACGGTGCCGAAACTGGGCCAGCAGCTCGAATTCTGCTTCCCAGAGCCAGGATACATCCCTGCCGTCGGCAGGATAGTCGTTGATGGCGATGAGGAAATGGAGCGGAGAATCCCCCGCTTCTTGAAGGAGAGTGCGGAAGACCTCGCCGGCACCGGCCGGGTTTTTCACCAGGGCTATGAGCAACTCCTTGCCGCCAAGGCGGCGCCGCTCCATCCTCCCCGAGGGGGGCACGGCGGCGGCAAGGGCCTCCTTGATGGCGGCTTCGGGAAGCTCCACGGCGGTGGCGGCAGCGGCAGCGGCGAGGGCATTGTAAAGGTTGTAGATTCCCGGCAGGGGCAGCGTGGCCTCCAGTGCCCTGCCGCGCAGGCTCAGCGTCAGCCGGGCGCCCCGGCCCGGCGCGCTTTCCAGGCGGCGCAGCTTGATTTCCGGCTCGGGCCGCGCAAAGCCGCAAGCGGGGCAGCGGTAGCGGCCCAGGTGGGCGTAATAGAGGTCGGAGTAAAGGAGGTCGCGGCGGCAGCGGGGGCAGGGAAAAGCGGCCCGCGGGGAGGGCGCGGCAAGGAAGCCGCGGGGCAGGTCGAAGCCGTAGTAGATTGTCTTCCTGCCGCCGCTGTCGATGGCGGCGACCAGGGGATCGTCGGCATTTAAAAAGACGGCGGCCTGGAGAGGCAGGGCCTGCAGGCCCCTGCGGATCGCCTCCTGGACCTGCTCCACGCCCCCGTAGCGATCCAGCTGGTCGCGAAAGATGTTCGTCACCACGGCGCCGCGCGGCTGCAGGGCCCGCACCAGCGCCGGAAAGGCTCCCTCGTCAATCTCCATGACGGCAATTTCACCGGCCTGCTCTCCTCTCCAGTTGCCGGCTTCGATAAGGGATGTGGCCACGCCCCAGACCAGGTTGGCGCCGGCGGCGTTGTGGACGCAGCGCAGCCCGCCCTCCCGGAAAATTGACGCCAGAAGAGAGGCGGTGGTGGTTTTTCCGTTGGTGCCGGTAACGGCAAAAGTCCCCTGCGGCAGCTGCCCGGCCATGAGGTGGAGCAGCCGGGGCGAAATTTTCAGGGCTACCCGCCCGGGCAAGGTGGTGCCGCCGTGCCTGAGCAGGCGGGTGCCCGCGATGAGCATTTTGCCCAGCAAAAAAGCGCCGTAGTCGCGCAAGCCTGCCCGGGGAGCCTCCCCTGCCCCGGTGCGGTGTCCAGCAGCCAAGTTCAAGATACTCCTTTCACCAGCCATTGGCGCGGCCGGTTACCATTGCCCCGGCCGCCGGCTCTAGAAAATTATCAACACATACTGCTCTCATTATCCTATGCCTGGAGGGGCCGGCAGGCGACGGGCTAAGACGGCACCGCCGGAACGGCGGGTCTTTCAAATTGGCTTCATTTATGATTAAATAGATTCGTCCCGCTCGGCCATGCCCCTGACCATGTCCGCGCGGGTGACAATGCCGATCAATCTACCCTCGCCGTCCACGATGGGGACGCGGTTGATCTGGCGCCGGCTCATCAACCTGGCGATTTCAATGAGAGACGTATCTTCGCCGGCCGTGTAGACTTTTTTCTTCATCAACTTGCTGACCTTGGTCTTGGCCAGCAGGTCTATGCCCCGGCGTACGGAAGCCAGGTCCTTGATATCGGTATGGGGCGAGATCCAGCCGGAGAGATCAAAAAGAGGAACCACGTTCTCCGTCTGGGCATAGTCGATGATATCTGTATTTGAAATAATACCGATGAGCACATTCCGGGCATCGGTAACCGGCAGCCCGCTGATGTTGTGCCTGTTCATCAGGTCAAGGGCCTGCTGAAGGGTTTCCTCGCCGGTAATGCTGATCACATCGGTAGTCATAATGTCTCTGGCAGTTTTTGACAAGATGATTCTCCTCCTCGATTATGATAAAACATAATTGCAGCTTCTATTCGCTAAAAAGGGAAGGCTTTCCTGCCGCAGTAAAAAAGCAGAAACGCGGCAGTGCAGCGGAATTTATCTGAAAGGCGGGTGTTGATCCTGTTTGCTGAAGAACTGAAAGCAATAAGCGAAGTGGCACGTGGGGCCAGGCCACCCTCGCTCCTGCTCAGGGGAGGCCGCGTAGCTAACCTTTTCACCCGGGAAATCAGCGTAGCGGACGTGGCCATAGCAGGTACCATCATCGCCGGTGTGGGAAGCGGCTATCCCGGGGGCGGCGAGGTCATTGACGCGTCAGGCGGCATCATCATCCCGGGATTCATCGATGCGCATATCCACCTGGAGAGCACCCTGCTTCTGCCGGCGCATTTTGCCGCCGTGACGCTGCCGCACGGCACCACCGCCGTGATTTGCGATCCCCACGAGATCGCCAACGTCCTCGGCGAAGCGGGCATCTACTTTTTGCTTCAGGCCACTGAAGAGCTGCCCCTAGACTTCTATTTCATGGCCCCCTCCTGCGTGCCGGCAACAGAGCTGGATACGGCAGGAGGCGAAATCGGGCCGGAGCAGGTGGAGCGGCTGCTGGATCACCCGCGCGTGCTCGGCCTCGCCGAAATGATGAACTACCCGGGGGTGATTGCCGGCGACGCGGCTGTAGCGGCAAAAATCGCTGCGGCGCACCGGCGCGGGAAGCCGGTTGACGGTCACATCCCGGGCATCGGGGGGCGGCTGCTGCAGGCCTACCTGGGAGCGGGCATCTCCTCGGAGCACGAATGCATCAGCGCGGAAGAGGCGCTGGAGAAAGTCAGATACGGGATGAAAATAATCATTCGCGAGGGTTCCGCGGCCCGCAACCTGGCCGACCTGCTGCCCGCCGTCAATGCCGCCGGCAGCAGGAACTTCATGTTTGGCTCCGACGACAAGGAGGCGGCGGAACTCATTGCGGCGGGGCACATGGACGAGATCCTGCGCCGGGCGGTGGCCCAGGGCTGCGACCCGCTGGAGGCTGTGGAGATGGCCACCCTAAACCCGGCCCGCCATTACGGGCTGGCCCGCCGCGGGGCCGTGGCACCCGGCTACTGGGCCGACCTGCTGGTGGTTGACGATCTGCGGAAGTTCAACGTGCAGCTGGTGATAAAAAACGGCCGCGTGGTCGCCCGGGAGGGCAAGCTGACCGCAGCCATACCCTCGCCCCAGATTGACAGCAGCGTCTTGCATACGGTCAAGCTGCCGCGCCCACTGCGGGCTGATGACTTCGAGTTTAGCGCCGGCCCCGGCAAGCTGCCGGTAATCGGCATAATCCCGGAGCAAGTCGTTACCGAGAAGCTGATGCTTCAACCGCGGCGGGATGAAAGCGGCGCCGTGCGTTCCGACCCGGAGCGCGACGTCATCAAGATTGCCGTTATTGAGAGGCACCGGGGCAGCGGCCGCATGTCCCTGGGGCTGGTCAGAGGGCTGGGCCTGCGCAGCGGGGCCATCGCCTCCAGCGTGGCCCATGACTCGCACAACATCATCGTGGCCGGGGTGGAGGAAAGGGCCATGGCGGCGGCGGCAAATGAACTGGCCCGGGCCGGGGGCGGCTTTGCCGCCGTTGACGGTGACGGGGCGCTGCGCGCCATCATGCCCCTGCCCGTAGCCGGCCTTATCTCCATGGAGCCCGCCGCAAAGGTGGCTGAAGAGATGGCCGTGGTCACCTATGCCGCGCGCTCGCTTGGCGCCACGCCGCGCCACCCCTTTATGACGCTCTCTTTCCTGGCTCTCCCGGTAATCCCCCACCTGAAGATAACCGACCGCGGCATCTTTGACGTGGACAGCTTCAGCTACATCGAGCCGGCCTAGGCCGGAGCGTACCGGAGGTAAGCGAACCTTTCGTTAAGCAAACCTTCCTTGAAGGTACAAAAACTCCCCGGGGAGGCGGGAGCCATGGCCGGCAGGCCTCGCCTCCACCGGGGAGTTGCGCAGGTGCTTATTTTTCAGGGTAATCGATGAGCGCTTCCGACTTCAGCTTGGAGATCAACTCCTGCCTCAATTCGGGAAGCTTATTCTTCTTAATGGCTTCCTTGACCTTGTCCGCCACCTCTTCGTAGCTAACCTCGCGGGCTTCCTTGTGCTCGAGCTTCTCAATGATGTGATAGCCGTACGAGGTCTTGATGGGCTCGCTTCTCTCGCCCACCTTCAAGCTAAAGGCGGCCTCTTCAAATTCCTTGACCATCTCGCCGCGGGAGAAGAAGCCGAGGTCGCCTCCCTTATCCTTGGAGCCGGTATCCTTAGAGACCTCCTTGGCAATCTCGGCAAAATCCTCGCCCTTTTCCAGGCGAGAGATTATTTCCTGGGCCTCCTCCTCCGTATCCACGAGGATGTGGCGGGCCCTGACCTGCTCGGGGATATCAAAATCCTCCCGGTTCTTCTCGAAATATTCCCGGGCTTCTTTATCCGTTATCTCCAGGCCCTCGGCAGCAAGCTTGTCCAGAAGGAGATTCACCCGCACGTTGTTGCGGAAATAGTCCATGGGGGTGCCGCGAATCTCCAGCTCAAACTTCAGCCTACTTTCTTTACCTCCATAGTAATCCTCAATGATGGCGTTGATCTCGGCATCGACCTCTTCATCGGTCACGGCAACGCCGCGCCTCCTCCCCTCTTGCAGGATCAGCCGCTCCACGATGATATCTTCGAGTATATCTTCTCCGTACTGCATATACATAAGCTCGTAGAGCTCGCTGCGCTTGATCTTTTCCCCGTTCACCACGGCCACGGTGGGGTCGTACTGCGTGAAAATGATCAGCGCCACCGCTCCCAGGATCACCAGGGCCAAAACGACCAGGATGATCTTTTGCGGTTTCAGCAAGATGCCCGCCCCTTTTTGCTCTTCCCTGCTCATTTAAATCCCCTCTTCTGCTCAAAATTTGTCGCAGCCTGTCCATTAGATTATAGCATTAGGCCGGGCAGCGTCAACTTGAAGAAAATCCCGCCGGTGGGGCCGGAGGGCAGAGGACTTTTTTAGGGGATAATCTTGTTCAGGGGAAACTCCACGATGCCCTCGGCCCCGGCTTCCTTTAATTCGCAAACGAGCCGGCGCACCCTTTTCTCGTCCACCACGCTCTCCACCGCCACCCAGTTGTCGTCGCTGAGGGTGGAGATGGTGGGCTTGCGCAGCGCCGGCAGGAGGGCGACGACCCGTTCGAGGTTGTCGCGGTGCACGTTCATCTTCAGCATGACCTTCTGTTCCGCCAGCAGCGCTCCCTTAAGCAGGATGACCATGTGCTCTACTTTTTTCCTTTTCCAGGGATCGCTGGCGCTGGCCCGGTTCATGATCACCCGCGGGGTGGAGACAAGGATGGTTTCAATCTCGCGCAGGTTGTTGGCCTTCAAGGAGCGGCCCGTTTCGGTGAGCTCGGCGATGGCGTCGGCCAAAAGAGGCGGCTTCACCTCGGTGGCCCCCCAGGAGAAGATAACCGAAGCGGTAACCCCCTTGCTTTCCAGGTAGCGCCTGGTGGTTTCCACCAGCTCGGTGGCGATCCTCTTCCCCTCCAGATCGGCAACCGTATTTATTTCCGAATCGCGGGGCACCGCCAGGACCAGGCGGACGGGGCGGAGGCCGCGCTTGGCGAAGACAAGCTCGGCGATCTCCTCCACCTGGACCCCCGTTTCCACAATCCAGTCCTTGCCGGTGATGCCGGCGTCGAGCACCTGCTCTTCCACGTACTTGGGAATCTCCTGGGCCCGGATGAGCACACATTCGATCTCTTCATCGTCAATGTAGGGATAATAAGAGCGCTCACCGACAGTGATGTTGTAGCCTGCCTTCCTGAACATTTCCATGGTAGATTCCTGCAAGCTCCCTGCAGGCAGGCCCAATTTAAGCCTTTTCAACTTCACTCAACCCCTCACTCAACGATGATGATTAAAATAAAAGCTACCATTTTTCATCGCCGCCGTCAACCAGCCCTGCCTGCTTCG
>JAAZIN010000031.1 GCA_012800855.1 Bacillota bacterium | reverse complement strand
GCCTTTACTAAATTTTATGCCGACCTTGTTGGTCTCGGCTAGTTTTAGGACAAAACATGAGATGAAAAAAATTTTATGCGGGGTCTTGACACGCACTACCATATCAGGGGCGGGCTTCCACGCTCGCACGCGGGCGACCCATGGGCCGGCGGTGTCAAAGTGTTCCGGGGATGAATATCATACTGATATATCAACTTCTGCAAAAGGCAGTTGAAAGGATTATGGCAAAAAAGTGTCATGGCCAAACCGTGGTGCATGCCCCCTGGGGCTGCGCCGCCAGCAGCCCCGGCTGCCTGTACTTCCCTGCCGCAGCGACGCCGAAAACCGAAGCTGGATGCATCAATTTTATCCCCAATCCCAGCTTTGAAACCGGCCTGGCAAGCTGGCTGTGGAACAACGCGAGCATTAGCGGCGCCAATCCCTTTGAAGGCACCCAGGAAGCCAACCTGGGGCCCGGTGCCGCCAGCCTGTTCAGGGACATCCCCATTGGCAGCAGCAGCCATCCCCTTTTTTTTAGCTTCAATGTTTTTGCTCCCGAGGAGAATATCAACAGCGGCAGCCTGGCGGCGGAAATACTATGGCTTGACCGCAGCCGCCTTCCCATAGCCACCGGGCTAAGGCTGTTCATCCCGGAAGGCAGGATCAACAACGCCTCCCGCATTACCTATTTCGAGGCAACCGACAGGCCGCCCTCCGGCACCGCCTGGGCCAGGCTGCAATTCAGCAAGGGGTCCGGCGCCCTGCCCGATCCGGTGAACCTGGACCAGGTCATCCTCGCCCGGGCCCATACCCCCAACCTGCTCCAAAATCCCGGCTTCGAGCTCGGTCTCGCCGGCTGGGCTTCAATATCCTTCGTCCCCGACTTTGCCGTCCCCTACGAGGGCGCCGCCCAGGTGCATGCCACCGACAACGGGATTTTATACCAGGATGTGCCCTTGGCCAACTTGCCTGCCCGGACGCCGCTCCTCTTAAGCTTCGCCGTCTCCGGCGGCCAAACCGACCTCTCCGTCCAGGTGTTATGGCTGGATGAAGCGGGCGGCCAGCTGGAGCCCCCCGGCATTGACCTTTTCATCTCCGGCGAAACCCTGGTCGCTCAGAGAAACAACTATTTAACCTACCTGGACCTGACACAGCCGGCTCCCCCCGGGGCGGCCGCCGCCCGGGTTATTTTTACCGACACCATTGATAAGCAAACCGATATCTTCCTCGACAAGGTCATCCTCCTGAGAGCCGCTTCGGCAAACCTTCTCCAAAACCCCAGCTTCGAAGAGGGCCTGGACCAATGGAACGCTGTCAATACGGCTTCCGTGCCCACGGGAGATGCCTACGAGGGGAACGCGGTGGCAAGGATAGATGCCGGTGGCGGCCTACTCTACCAGGAGGTGGAGCTCCCTTCAGCAGCCGGCCGGTGCTTCGTGTTGAACTTCGGCTACCGCTCCAGCTCCATCGGCGTTGACCTGTCGGGCAACACCCTGGCCGAGGTCCAATGGCTGGACAGCGCCGGCCGGGAACTGGGAACGGGGCTAAGCCTGGTTGTGCCCAGCACCTCCCTGAGGGCCCAGTGGCTGGTTTATACCGGCATTACTGAACCCGCTCCCCCGAATGCCGTGGCGGCAAGAGTCAAATTCACCAGGTCGCAAGGCAGCCCGGAAGTTATCGTGGAGATAGATAAAGTTGTCCTCGGCCGTTTAATATAGGGCAAAAAGTGAAGCGGGATGTTTTGAAAAGATTTCCGCATTGCAGACAGCGACTGGGAGAATAAAATCCCCCTCAATCCCCCCTTGGGGAAAGGGGGATTCATCCTGATATTAACCAGCTCTTGTCCTGTAAAAGAAGCCAAAGAAATTTAAATCATAACAAGGGCAGAGACGGCAGGACAGCCGGAGGCAGTGTCCAATAATATGGAAGGGGGATGCTGCGAAGCAGCAGGCGGCTCTCCCTGCGGCCAGCCTCAAAGAAAGGAGCGGTAAACAGGGATGGCAAAGACTTTTCCGGTGCTGCTGCTAGCGCTCCTGCTCTCTCTTGCCGCTGTTTCCTGCGCCGGCGAAGAACTCCCCCCGCTGGAAGGCAAGCCGGCGGAGCTGGCGGAGGCATTTTTTCAATGCCTGGTAAATGGCCATTACGAGGAGTGCACCGGCTATTTCAGCAAAGAGATGAAGCGGGCCCTTCCGGCCTGGAAGCTGAAGCAGGCCTGGAATGAGCTGCAAAACCAGGCCGGCCAGTTCGTAAAAAAAGCGGAGATGCGGGAAGACAAAATCGAGGGCTACGATGTTGTCTTTGTCACCGCGGAATTCGAGCACGACCTGGTTAATATACGCATTGTCTTCGATGATGACCGGCGCGTGGCCGGCTTATGGATTGAGCCCATCCATTAGCTGAATCAAACCGCGGGCTGCCCTGGTGGCAGCCGCTATTTAAACCGCCTGCCCGGGCCGGAACTGCGCCCGGGCAGCGCCGGCCTGGGACAAGTGGTTAAATTTACCGGCTCAACTCTGCTTCCCAGAAAGCATAGTTTATGTTAGTATCATGAAAACATGCGCAAAGTGGAAAGGTGATTGTCAAGGTGATTGTGGGAGTACCCAAGGAGATCATGTCCGGCGAAAACCGCGTCGCCATTACCCCGGGTGCGGTCACGGCCTTCCTCAACAAGGGGCACCGGGTGCTGATTGAAAGGGGAGCCGGCAAGGGAAGCGGTATTGAAGACGAGGAATACCGCCATTTCGGAGCCGAGATTGTCCCCACGGCAAAGGAACTCTATGAGCGGGCGGAGATGATTTACAAGGTCAAAGAGCCCCAGCCGGAGGAGTACGAGCTGCTGCGGGAAGGACAGATTCTCTTCGCCTACCTCCACCTGGCGGCAAAGCCCGAGGTGGCCCGCGTGCTCATGGAGAAAAAAGTAGCCGCCATCGCTTACGAGACAGTTGAAATCAACGGCACTTTGCCCATGCTGGCGCCGATGAGCGAAATTGCGGGGCGCATGGCCACGCAGATTGGCGCTCATCTGCTGGAGAAATCAAACGGCGGCATCGGCATACTCCTCGGGGGAGTGCCCGGCGTGACCCCAGCCAACGTGGTCATCCTGGGCAGCGGCATGGTGGGCATGAACGCGGCCCGGGTAGCCATGGGCATGGGGGCTACGGTCACCGTTATCGACAACAACATCCAGCGGCTGCGCTACCTGGATGAAGCTAACGGCGGCCGGCTGCTGACCCTGTATTCCAACCCTGAAAACATCGCCCGGGCGGTGGCGGGTGCCGACCTGCTCATCGGCGCCGTCCTCATTCCCGGCGGCAGGACGCCCGTCCTCTGCACCGAGGAGATGGTGAAAACGATGCGCCCGGGAACGGTGATCGTGGACGTGGCCATTGACCAGGGCGGCTGCATTGAGACGGCGGGCCGCACCACCTGCCACAGCGAGCCCACCTACGTGCGCCACGGCGTGCTCCATTACGCCGTCCCCAACATCCCCGGCGCCGTGCCCCGCACCTCCACCTACGCCCTCAACAACGCCACCCTTCCCTTTGCCCTGGAGCTGGCGGACAAAGGCTGCGCGCGAATTATCGCCGAGAAGGGGCCGCTGACCCTGGGGATAAATATCATCGACGGCAAGGTGGTCAACCGGGCGGTGGCCGAGGCGCTCTCCCTGGACTGCGCCACTTTGGACTGATTGCTTTTTCCCACCACAGCAAAGCCGGGGGACGGCTGCGGGGCCGTCCCCTTCTTGTATAGCTGCGCCCCTCTCCCCTTCGCTCCCGCCTGCAGGCCTCCGGAATCCTTTCATCCCCGCCCCGCCCGCATGGAAGATGCAGGAATTTTAGCACCCCAAGACGAATATGCGCAACAGCAACTGTTTTTCATTTTATTAATCCACTTTATAAAACTGAAGGAGGTGCCTTGCGAGCCTTTCGTTCAGGCCAGTTTGATTAGCCCAAGCCCGTTGGGCAAAACAGCAGTGCACCTTTAAAAAATAGGCTGGGAGGTAATGGGTGTGACCGAGGCAACAAAGCAGGCCCTGGTAGGACTGCGGGATTTGTCTACTCTGCAATGGTACGTCATTCCCCTCTTGCTGGTGGTAATTTACATCTACAACAAGGAGATCGGCAAGGCCCGGGAGACGGGCAACTGGAACCCCGTATTTGCCGCGCTGACAGTGCTGGGACTGGACTTTTTCAATGAAACCTGGAACGGATGGGTGATGGCCTTCACCCAGCATTCCGCGGTTTGGACCGTCCCCGGCCCCACGGCGCTGCGGGTCTTTGTCGGCTGGAACATCGAGATAATTTTCATGTTCGCCCTGCTGGGCTTTGCCTACTACTACTTCATGTCCAAAAACCAGGATCGGAAGATACTGGGCCTCAATGAAAAGTGGTTTTACGCCATCCTCTGCACCGTGCTGGCCGTCTTCGTGGAGTGCATCCTGAACGTGGCCGGGCTGCTCGTATGGGAGTATCCCTGGTGGAATCTCTCCTTCGCAGGGATCTGGCTGATCCTGCTGGTGGGGTACTTCCTCTTCTTCGCCGGGGCCGCCATAGTCATCAGCCTGAAAAGCATCAAGCAAAAAGTGATATTTGTCTGCTGCGTCTACCTGGTGCCCATTGTTATGAACATTATCGGCTTCGGCATCCTCAAGCTGGTCTACTAGCTGAGGTTAGCTTTGGGCGCATGGAATGAAAATTTGGGGGATTTTCCCTTTTACATCCTGGCTAATTTGTGCCTGAACTGGCGGTATTATGAAATCCCCCCCACCCCCCTTTGGCAAAGGGGGGAGAGAAGTGAGAGTTAGAAATTAGAGCAAAGGGGGCTGCCGTTATGGGCAGCCCCTTGAAATATTTTATTTTTTGTACTGGCGGCGGATTTTCCGCGAGGTAGTCTTCTCAAACTCGGTGTCGCGGTAGATGACGCGGCGGATGCGCTTGTAAGCCACCAGCTTTTCATTGACCTTCCTAACCTCTTCCTCCAGCAGCGCCTGGATGGCCTCCCGGGAGGGTTCCGCCCCCAGGGCTTCCTGCACCGCTTCCATGTCCGGAAAGATGGTCGCCGTTAGGACAAGGTCATCGCGGCCGCAGTCTTCGCCGGAAACCACCACCTCGCAAACATAGGGCGATTGCAACAGCAGTGCTTCAATCTCCTCGGGGTAGATGTTCTTCCCGTTCTTCAGCACGATTACGTTTTTCTTGCGGCCAGTGATGATGACAAAGCCATCTTCATCGATATAGCCCAGGTCGCCGGTATGGAAGAAGCCCTCTTCGTCAATGGCCTCGGCGGTCGCCTCCGGGTCCTTGTAGTAGCCGAGCATGACGTTGGGGCCGCGGGCAATAAATTCGCCAATGCCGTCCTCGTCCTTGTTGATCACCCTGATCTCAACGCCGGGCATGGGCAGGCCGGCGGCGTGGTTTTTAAAATACACATCGCGGTTGACGGCCAGGATGGGCGAGCATTCCGTCAAGCCGTAGCCCTGCAGGCAGGCTATGCCCAGCTCCTGGATATCGCTCAGTATTTTCGGATCGATGGGGGCACCGCCGGAGATAATCAGGCGCAGCCTGCCGCCAAAGTTCTCGTGCACGGGGGCAAATATTTTGCGGCGCAGGTCAATGCCGAAAAACAGGAGGAATTTAGATAGTTTCCGGGCAAATGCAAACTTGCGCGCCATTTGGGGGGTGGCTTGGGCCTTCTTCATGATGGCGCGGTGAAACATCTCCAGCATGAGCGGCACCACCAGGAGAATGGTGGGCTTGCTCTCCTTGATGTTTTGCTGGATATGTAGCAGCCCCTCGCAGATGGCGATGGAGGAACCGCGGTAGATCTCGGTGAGGAACCCGCAGGTGCATTCATAGGTGTGATGCAGCGGCAGTACCGAGAGGAAGCGGTCATTTTCATCAGAGTAGATCATGGCGCACATGCCTTCAATATTGGAGCAGATATTTCTCTGGCAAAGCATCACCGCCTTGGCCTTGTCCGTGGTCCCGCTGGTAAAGAGCAGGATGGTCATCGCCTCCGGGTCCACGGTGGCGTCGAGAAAGCTGCGCTCCCCCTCCGCGAGAAGCCGGCGCCCCTCCTCCACCAGGTCCCAGAAATAGAGAATGCCCTCGCGCCCCTCCGGCCGATCCATGCAGATAAACTTCTTTACGCCGGGAATTTGATCCATGATGCCACCAACCAGTTCTTGCTTGGCCGCAGAGTAGATGAGCACGTTGGCTTCGGCCCGGTTGAGCATGCTGGCGATCTCCAGCCCCGGCAGCTCTTTGTCCAGGGGGACCACCACGCCAACGCCGTTGGTTACGGCGAGATAGGAGACATACCACTCGTAGCGGGTTTCGGCAAGGATGGCCACGCGGCTGCCGGCGCCGGCCAGCCGCAGGAGCGCCGTGCCCAGGGCATTAACATCATTTGAATATTCCTTGAACGTGATTTCCGTATAGGGACCGCCGCGCTCCTTTTTTACCAGGAAGGCGGGGCGATCCCCGAAAAGGGACACGCTCTGCTGGAGCATGTCCTTGAAATCGCGAATTTTTCTTACTTCGTACAATGGCCTGTTCTTCATGCTGCACCTCCAAAAGTAAGAAAATAAAAAAATATAAATAAATGAATGCCGGTTGTATAAATATAGCTGATCTTAGGATGTCTTACAAGTATTTCTTTTTTCCAG
>JAAZIN010000030.1 GCA_012800855.1 Bacillota bacterium | reverse complement strand
GATTTCTCCCTGCCGGCCATTGCCCTGCTTTACCTGGCTGCCGGCGTGGGCGCCGGCTTCTGGGGCGGCCTGCGCGGCCGGGAGGTGGGGCGAACCTTCCTGCAGGGCATGGGCGGGGTTGCCCCGGGCATCGTGCTCATCCTCATGGCCATGAGCGTTAGCTACATCATCGAGCAGGGCGGGGTCATGGACACGGTCATCCATTACGCGGCCTCTTTCATTTCGGGCACTTCCTCCTACGTGGCGGCATGCCTCATTTACGGCCTGGTGCTGGTTATGAATTTCTTTATCGCCTCCGCATCGGCTAAGGCAGCCCTGATCATTCCCATACTCACCCCGCTGGCCGACCTCACGGGGCTGACGCGGCAGACCATGGTCCTGGCCTTTTGCTTCGGCGACGGCTTCTCCAACGTGTTCTATCCCACCAACGCGGTGCTGCTCATCTGCCTGGGCTTGACCACGGTGAGCTACGCCAAGTGGTTCCGCTGGGTCGGCTTGTTGCAGCTGGCCGTTCTCATCATCACCATGTTCATGCTTATCGTGGCGGTATGGTTCGGCTACGGCCCCTTCTAAAGAACGCGGCTCCCTCGACGGGACGCCGCCTCCTGGTATATAATACTGCTTAATCAAGCGGGCCCTCCCGGGAATGCAGGAGATGGACACAAAAGAAATATGAGGATTGGACTTGGTTGAGCAGGGATTTCCAGCCGCTGACAAGGGGGAAAGGAAACTTTAACTAGCAAAGGAGCAGCAGCAATGATCAAAAAACCTTCCGCTAAACCTAAAAACCCCTGTTTCTCCTCGGGACCATGCGCCAAGTACCCGGGCTACAGCCTGGAAGCGTTAAAAGAGGCTCCCTTGGGCCGGTCTCACCGGAGCGCCCTGGGCCGCTCCCGCCTTTTTGAGGCCATCCAGAGAACGAAGAAGCTGCTGGGCATACCTGATGAATACCTGGTGGGCATCGTTCCCGGCTCCGACACGGGAGCCATGGAAATGGCCCTTTGGAACCTGCTGGGGGCAAGAGGGGTGGAGGTGATCTACTTTGAAGCCTTTGGCCGGGACTGGGCCCATGATATCCTCAACGAGCTGAAGCTGGAGGAGGTGAGGGTGCTCTCAGCCGGCTACGGCTACCTGCCCGATCTCTCCCAGGTGGATTTTGAGCGCGACGTTGTCTTTACCTGGAACGGCACCACCAGCGGAGTAAAGGTGCCCAGCGGCGATTTCATCCCCTCCCGCCGGCAGGGCTTAACCATCTGCGATGCCACCTCGGCGGTATTTGCCATGGAGATTCCCTGGGAGAAGCTCGATGCCGCTACCTTCTCCTGGCAGAAGGTGCTCGGCGGGGAGGCGGCCCACGGCATGTTGGTGCTCTCGCCGCGGGCCGTGGAGCGCATCGAGAGCTACACGCCGCCCTGGCCCATCCCCAAAGTATTCCGGCTGAAGAAAGGCGGCAAGCTCATGCGGGACATTTTTGAAGGCTCCACCATCAACACCCCTTCGCTGCTCTGCAACGAGGATTACCTGGCCGCCCTGGAGTGGGCGGAGTCCATCGGAGGGCTGCCGGCTTTGATCCGGCGCAGCGAGGACAATTTCAGGGTTATCGAAAAATTCGTCTCCGAGCATGACTGGATCCACTTCCTCGCCGCCGATCCGGCCACCCGCTCCAATACCAGCGTCTGCCTCACCGTGGACCTGCCCCCGGAGAAGCTGAAGCAGCTGATCAAGCTCCTGGAAGGCGAGGGTGCCGCCTATGACATCGCCTCCTACCGCGAGGCGCCGCCGGGCCTGCGCTTCTGGTGCGGCGCCACGGTGGAGCGGTCCGACCTGGAGCTGGCGCTGCAGTGGCTCGAATGGGCCTATCACTCCCTTTTCGACTAAGCGGGGAGAGGGGACGTTGCTGGCCGCCTTGACAAAAGACTGGGGAGGCGAAAAGATGATCCATGCGCAGCTGGTGCTGCTTTTCCCTCAGTGGCAGGGTTCTGGAAGCAACAAAAATCTCTACCACGGCGTCAAGCTAATCCGGGATCGGCTGCTGAAGGGAATTGAATTTGCCGAAATAGGGGTGAGCCTGGAAGAAGAGCTGGTTAAAGAGAAAGAAATTATCGGATACCGCTATATATATGACCAGCTCAAAGAGGCGGCGGCTATGCTGGAGCAAAAAAGGCCGCAGCGGGTATTTTTAATTGGCGGAGACTGCGGCACCGAGCTTGCTCCTGTATCATACTTGAACAGGCGGCTGAAGGGAGATCTCTTCGTCCTGTGGTTTGACGCGCATGGCGATTTAAACACTCCCGAAAGCTCGCCCAGCAAGGCTTTTCATGGCATGCCCCTGCGTTTTTTGCTGGGCGAGGGGGAGAAGTCGATCCTGGATCTCTGTTTCTCCACCCTTTTGCCGGTCCAGTTGGCCCTGGTAGGGGGAAGGGATTTAGACAGGGCGGAAGTAGATTACCTTGAAGAGAAGAACATCACCACCCTGACGGTGGAGCAGATAAGATGGGGAAAGAGGGATTTTAGCTTCATCCGGGAAAGGGGCTTTAGCAATATCTACATTCACCTGGACCTGGATGTGCTCGATCCGGAGATGTTTCCCCATGTTATGCTTCCTTCACCGGGCGGCTTTGACTTGAAGCTGCTTCTGCGCACCTTTGAAATGCTGCGGCGCAATTACCATGTTGCCGGCTACAGCATCCAGGAGTATTCGCCCCGCGAGGAAGGGGGGCTGGAGCAGCTGCGGGAGCTTGTTGATTTCGGGCTAAAGCTGCCTGCATTCTCCTGATTCCCCATCCCATCAGACTTGCAACAAAAAACCGGAAGAAGAACTATTCCGGTTCGATGATCTACGGAAATGGCACCGAGAATGTAAGGAACGGGCGAGGCATGCCCGTTCTCTATATTTCATATTTCTATATTACTGAATATAAGCCCACCCTTTTTCGCCATAGCGGTGTATGCGCCGCCACGCCGGGCCGCATTTGTCCCCGCGGCTGCAGGAGGTATTGGGCTTAAATTGACGAACTTATCCAATAGCTCCTAATTGCCGCTTAATTCTTTTCGAGGGAGGAGGAAAATGGCGCAGCATTTTACGGGTAAAAATGTTTATATCACCGGAGGTTCCAGCGGCATTGGATTGTCTACAGCAAAGCAGCTGGCAGCCCTGGGGGCAAACATCCTCATATTCGCGCGCACAAGGGAGCGCCTGGAGGCGGCCGCCGCTGAAATCAGAAAGCACTGCCGTTCGGAAGGGCAAAAAGTTTCCTTCATGGAGGTTGATGTAGGCGACAGCGAAAATGTGAACAGGGTCATGGCCGGAGCGGTGCAGGAATTTGGGCCTCCCGACCTGCTGATCAATTGTGCCGGCAGGGCCTACCCCCATTATTTTGAAAAGATTGGCTATGAGCAGTTTGACCGGACCATGAAGACCAACCTTTATGGAATGTGGAACACCACGGCGGCGCTTGTCCCGGAAATGAAGAAGAAGGGCGGCTGCATCGTCAACGTCTCCTCGCTGGCGGGGCTAATCGGCGTTTTCGGCTATACCGCCTATTGCGCCTCCAAGTTTGGGGTCATCGGCTTCTCCGAGGCCCTCAGGAGCGAGCTTAAAAGGTACGGGATCAAGGTGGCGGTGCTCTGCCCGCCGGACACGGATACGCCCGGATTTGCTGTCGAAAACCAGACCAAGCCGGAGGAGACGAAGGAGGCTTCCAAGGGGGCCAAGCTGATGTCCCCCGACGAGGTGGCCCGGCAGCTGATCATCGGCCTTAAGAAGGACCGCTTTATCATCATCCCCGGCTTCGACGGCAAAATCACCTGGCTGATCAAGCGACTCTTCCCGTCGCTGGTGGAGGCGGTGCTGGATGGGCAGATCAGGAAGGTGCAGAAAAGGCTGAAAAACACGCAGGCGGGGGCGAAAACATGAAACAAGGAAAATTGCACGGCAAAACGGTGATCCTTACCGGGGCCGGCGGCGGCATCGGCACGGCGACAGCGGCCCTGCTGGATCGCGAGGGCGCCAACCTGGTGCTGGCGGACATTAACCTAGCCAGGGTGCAGGAGCTGGCACAGGGGCTTTCCCGGCCGGCGCTGGCCGTAAAATGTGATATCACCAAACGGGAAGAAGTGACGGAACTTGTTGCCCGGGCCCTGGAGAGATTTAACACCATTGACGTCCTGGTTAACAATGCGGGCATAATCATCCCTTCCCTCTTTGAAAAGTGCAGCTACGAGGAAATAGAAAAGCAGGTTGCCGTCAACCTCATGGGAACAATCAACGCCACCTACGAGGTTGTCCCCGTGCTGATAAAAAATGGCGGCGGGAATATCGTCACCATCTCCTCCATGGCCGGCATTGTCCCCGAGACCTACAGCTCCATTTATACCGCCACGAAATTTGCCCTGCGCGGCTTCAACCTGACGCTGGCCCTGGAACTGAAGAAATACCGTATTGCCGTATCCACCATCTTCCCCGACACCACCGATACTCCCATGCTCCGCTATGAAGCGGCTCATGGCGGATCGCCGCTTACCTTTCTCAATACCCCGCAGAAGCCGGAGAATGTGGCCCAGGCCGTGCTGCGCGCTATAACCGGCAAAAAGCTGGAGCTGTATGTGCCCTATTCATCGGGCTTCCTGTCCAAACTCCTCATGTGCGCCCCGGGAGTGGTGATCAAGCTGTGGCCCGTCCTCGAAAAGGCGGCCGAAGGCAAAAAAATAGCCTACCAGAAAAAGTATAATCTTGTGGAGGGAGGAGAAGGCAAAGATGCCTGACAAAAATAAAAGTTGGATCGCAGTGCTGGCTATCCTTACCGGGGCGGGACTCATTCTTTTCTGGATCGGCTTCTT
>JAAZIN010000001.1 GCA_012800855.1 Bacillota bacterium | reverse complement strand
GCCTCACCTGCCTTTACTAAATTTTATGCCGACCTTGTTGGTCTCGGCTAGTTTTAGGACAAAACATGAGATGAAAAAAATTTTATGCGGGGTCTTGACACGCACTACCATATCAGGGGCGGGCTTCAATGCCCGCCCACCGGCTTCCACCCACGTTTTTGGACAGCCCCGAGCCATTATGGTTTGGCTTCTAATATGCGGGACATGACTCCGCCCGCCGGTGGGGTACAAATGTTCGTTTAGGAAGCCTTTCTGTTCTAATAGTTGTATTGTTTGCCGGTACGGATTTGGGCTGCTCATGAGCAGTCCCTACAAACCCGGCGGAGCATGAGGGTATTAAAGCTATACTTGCCTTCCCTAGCGGTTTCCCTCCGCATTTTCTAGCCAATTGCACCCTCTTACATATTTTTCAAGGGCTATGTACATATTCAGCCGTGTGGCAGAAATTGATTGAAGGATTTGTGTGAAATATGTCGGATTTGTATGAGTTAGGGCGCTACCCCCCTATGCTTAGCGCATTGGCGGGGGCTGTTTGTGTATGGCATGTAAATTGCAGCATAAAAGCAGGTGAGATGATGAAAGAAAAATTGAAAGAGCTAATCTCCCGGGAAGACCGGCGCCGTCCTCTCACGGACCAGGAACTTGCCGCTGCGCTGGCGACGACGCGTGAAGAGGTTACCCTGCTGCGCAATGAACTTGGCATTCCCAATTCGCGGGAACGGCTGAAGCAGCATTTGCGCTCAACGGTTAGGGAATTGTTAAAGAAGCGGCATGATTATTCCGTGCGCGCTCTTACCGAGGAACTGAAGGCCCGCGGTTATAAGCTTTCCCGCCACGTGGTGAAAAGTCTGCTCGATGAGTTGTCTGAAGGCGGAGATGCGTCCGCGGTGCGCCCCCTCTCTGGCCGGGCCGCGGGCGGCTTGGAGGTGGAAGAGGAGGCGGGGGCCTTCACCAATCTCATCGGCTGGCAGGGAAGCCTGCGCACGCAGATCCAGCAGGCTAAAGCGGCGGTGGTTTACCCCCCCAAGGGCCTGCACACTTTGATCCTGGGTGAAAGCGGTGTAGGCAAGAGCGAACTGGCCGAGGCCATGTACCGCTATTCCATCGAGGTGGGGCAGCGCCCAAAGGGATCCCCTTTCGTGGTCTTTAATTGCGCTGACTATGCCGAGAATCCGCAGTTGTTGATCTCGCAACTCTTCGGGCACATCCGGGGCGCCTTTACCGGGGCCAACGAAGATAAAACGGGCCTGGTGCAGAAAGCGGACGGGGGGATTTTATTCCTCGACGAGGTGCACCGGCTGCCCCCGGAAGGGCAGGAGATTCTCTACGCCATTATCGATCGCGGGGTTTACCGCCGCCTGGGTGAGACGGAAAACCAGCACAGCGTTAACCTCATGCTCATTGCGGCTACCAGCGAAAAGCTGGAATCAAGCCTCATCTTGCCCTTCCGGCGCCGCATCCCCATGGTCATTGAAATGCCTTCGCTCAACAGCAGGCCCTTAACCGAGAGACTGGAGCTGGTCCATCACTTTTTCAAGCAGGAAGCAAACCGCATTGGCAAAAAAATTGTGGTCCACGGCAACGTGATCAAGGCCCTCCTCTCCGGCGACAAACCCGGAAACGTGGGGCAGCTAAAGAGCGACATCCAGGTAGCCTGCGCCCGGGGTTTCCTGAATCATTTTACCCTCTCCCAGGCGGACGAGGTGGTCATTACCCTGAACGAACTGAGCGCCAGTTCGAAAGGCTCCTTCATCCTGGAGAAGGAGAACTGGGAACTGGGTGCCCTGGTCACCCAGGATGCCGTTTTTTACCCGCGGGACTTTGACTCGGGAGATGGGTCCATCCTGGCTGAAAATATCTATACCTTGCCGGCGAAGATATACGAGTATATCGAGCGGGAAGTAAGCCGCTGCCGCCGGGAGGGGCTCAGCCTGGAGGAGGCCAACCAGCGCATCTCCAAGGAGCTGGAAAAAGAGTTCAACCGATTTATCGCTCATACCCGCAAGATCAAGCACGCTTTAAGCAGGCAGGATTTGGAAAAGATCGTCGGCCTTGAGCTCGCGGAAACAGTATCCCAGATGGTGGATATTGCCAGCAACGAGCTTCCTCTTGTCCACGGCGATCAGCTGTTCTTCTACCTGGCCCTGCATTTGAACACCACCCTTAAGCGCATCCTCAGCGGCAAGCCCATCTACAATCCCCGCCTGGAGCAAATCAAGCAAGAACACCAGCGGGAATATCTCACGGCGCTTAAAATGGGCAATGTTGTCAAAAGGAATTACCGCATTGCCCTCCCCGAAGAGGAGATCGGCTTCATCACCCTCTACCTCTCCGCCTTTCTTTCCGATCATGTGCATGACGAAGGCAATGTGGCCGTGGTGGTGCTTACACATGGCCGGGCGGCCACGGAGATGGCCAGGGTGGTCAACAGCATGCTTAAAGTGAACCATGCCCATGGGCTCGACATGGAGCTTGGAGAAAGCCCGGACCGCTTCCTGGAGCGCGCCATTGTCCTCTGCAAGGAGGTTCACCGGGGCAAGGGGATCCTGATACTTGTGGACATGGGTTCCCTGCTCACCTTCGGTGAAATCATTGAGCAGCGGCTTGGCTTCAAGGTGCGGACGGTAGACCGGGTTGACCTGGTCATGATCCTGGAGGCAACCCGCTGGGCCATGTTTTCCAATGCCACCGTGGACGAGATAGCTTCAGCCCTCGCCCAGTCCAAGAGGATGTCTTTTGCGTCTCCGGACCGCTCTTCAAAGGAGGCCGTTGTTATTGCCGTCTGCCTGTCGGGCTACGGCGCTGCGGAAAAGATTCGCGATTACCTTGAACCGCGGCTCAAGGAATTTAACGTGGCCGTTAAAACGGTGGGGCTGATGGACGAGGTGGAGCTGCTGCAGCGCATTGAACGGTGGCGGCAGAAGCAGCGGGTCATAGCTGCGGTGGGGACAATTGATCCCGAGATTAGCGGCCTGCCCTTCATCCCCTTCTACGATTTAGTCAACGGGGAGGGAATGGAGCATTTAAAAATGCTGCTGGGGCGCAGCGAAATTCTGGCGCCTGGCAGCGATAAGATCACGGTGCCAGAAATGATTGCCGTGAAGCAGCACTGGCCCGATCGGGCTGCGGTTATCCGGGAGCTGGGCCGCAGGCTGCTGCAGCAGGGTTATGTCAAGCCCGGTTTTGTGGAAAGCGTTCTGGAACGGGAAGAGATGGGGCCGACCTGCCTGCAGGGAGGCATAGCCATCCCCCATGCCGATCCCCAGTATGTCCATAAGCCGGGAGTGGCCATAGCCACCCTGGCTGAGCCCGTGGAGTGGTGGGGCTTGCAGGTTGACCTCGTTTTTTTGCTGGCCCTGCGCGTATCCGACCGGCAGCTCTTTGCATCACTTCTCAAGGTGATCAACGATCCCAACAAGATCCAGGCCATACGCGCTGCGGAATCGGCTCGAGAAATTGAGGAGGCGATCACTATTGCCATCAACCGGACCTAAAGAACAGGAACAGGGAAAATTTAGACTATCCGATGATTTGATTTTGGTGGGCGAAAAAGCAGCCTCAAGGGAAGAGCTGCTGGGGAAGCTGGCGGGGCTGCTGGGCCAAAAGGGCTATGTGAAGGAGAGCTTTCTGCAGGCCCTGCTGGAGCGGGAGAAGGCCTATCCCACGGGCCTTCAGACCAGCATCATGGGGGTGGCCATTCCCCATACCGATACCGAGCACGTGGTAAAGCCTGCCCTGGCCATTGCCACCCTGAAGGAGCCGCTCCCCTTCCGGGCTATGGATAACCCGCAGAAAGAGATACCGGTGGAGCTGGTCATCGTCATGGCCATAAAAGAGCCCTCTATGCAGCTCAAGTCGCTGCAAAAGATCATGGAGATCCTGCAGGACGAGAAGATGCTGTCCAAAATCCGGCAGGCTCAAAACGCCGGCGAGATTTTGGCGGCATTGGAAAAACATTTTGCAGACGAAGGGTGTGATTCTGATGTAGGGGTTAAGCATTAAAAGAGAAGGGGGTGATTCTGCCAAAAGGCGAGCTATCTGTATTTAAGATTTCAGGTGGAGTATTGAGGTGTAGCGATGAAAAGAGTGAAGATTTTGGTTGTTTGCGGTTCAGGGGTAGCCACGTCAATGCACGCTGCCTACAAGCTGCGTGAATACCTGGAAAAGGAAAACCTCAACGTGAGCATCGACGGCTGCGGGAATAATGAGTTGCCTTATCGCGCCGAAAGTTACGACATCATTGTGAGTAATGCCCAGGTAACCGTTGATCTAGGCAAGCCAGTCTTTTCTGCAGTGCCCCTGCTAACCGGAATTGGAGAAAAAGAATTGGTTCAGCAGATTGCGGATACTGTCCGCAAAATCGGTACTGACGGTCAGAACTCAAATAACAAATAAGGAGTTGAAAGCATGACCTTTGTTGAAATTGTTGAAGCGGTTGGCAACTTTTTAACGGGTCTAGGCGTACCGGTTTTGCTTCCCATTATCATCCTGGTTCTGGGGTTGATATTTGGGCAGAGGTTCGGCACCGCTTTGCGTGCAGGCCTTACCCTCGGTGCCGCCTTCATTTCTCTTAACCTGGTAATTGGCTTGCTTATCGGTACTTTGACCCCCGTAGTTGAAACCATGGTCGAGAATACAGGGGCAGACCTGGGGATCCTCGACGTGGGCTGGGGAGTTGGAGCAGCCATCGCTTTCGGCACCCGGGCCGGCGCCCTGGTGATCCTGGTATCTTTGGCTGTCAATATTCTCATGCTGGCTTTACGCTTGACCAAAACTCTCAACGTGGACATCTGGAACTTCTGGAATCATGCCTTTACGGCGTCTGTGGTTTATCTTGCTTCGGGAAGCCTGGCTTTTGGCTTAATCGCTGCTGCCATCCACGCCGCTGCGTGCTTGTTTGTTGCCGACCGCACGGCCAAACGAGTCCAGGAGTTTTACAACATCCCCGGGATCTCCATCCCGCACGGTTGGGCCATTACCAGCGTGCCTATTATCGCCGCTGTGAACTGGGTCCTAGACCGCATTCCTTTCATCAAGGATATCAAGTGGGATGAGAAAAATATCCGTGAAAAATGGGGTATTTTCGGCAACCCGCTTATCCTGGGAACCATTCTTGGGATCCTCGTCGGCCTCTTCGGCGGCCTGGCCAATGATATCCCCGGCCTGCTTACCCTCGGCATTACCATGGGCGCGGTGATGGTGCTCATTCCGCGGATCATCGGCATGTTCATGGAAGCGCTGACCCCCATTTCCGAGTCGGCGAAAGAGTTCATGCAGAAGAGGTTCAAGGGACGGGAATTCTACATCGGCCTCGACTCGGCTATCCTTATCGGCCACCCGGTAACGGTTGCCGCGGGGATCATCTTGATTCCCATCGTTCTCGGCCTGGCCCTGATCCTGCCTGGCAACAGGGTGCTGCCCTTTGGTGACCTGGCCGCCCTCTTCTACTTCGTGGCCATGGTTCCCTTCCTCTCCAAGGGCAACCTCTTCCGCTCGGTGATTAACGGTATCGTGATTATGAGCATAGTCCTGCTGGTTTGCACCTCCTTCGGTTCGTCGCTTACCCAGATGGCCCTTTCGATTGGCTATGAAATGCCCTCCGGAGCAGTGGACATCACTGCACTCTCCGCTGGCAACTGGATCACCTGGGTGCTCTTCCAGATCGGCAAGCTGTTTGGTGCCTAAAAGCGCCTTTTGAAGCGAGCGCTTGTATGAGGCGGATAGGGAGGGGCCTGGTAAAATCGCTCTCGGCCCCTCCCGGTTCCCGACTAGCAATGGGAGGCCATTCTTATGAAAGTTGCTGTTTATTATAATAATCGACATATTGAAATTGAGGAAAGGCCCATTCCAGAGCCCGGCGAAGGAGAGATTCTGGTTCAGACCAAGGCTTGCGGCGTCTGCGTGGGAGACACGATGGAATGGTATCTCACGCCTCGCGCTCCGCTGGTCCTGGGGCATGAAGCCACCGGCATAGTGGCCCGCACCGGCAAAGGGGTTAAGAATTTCCGCGAAGGGGATCGGGTCGTTGTCCATCACCATGTTCCCTGCCTGGTCTGCAATAACTGTTTGAAGGGCAGATATACAAGTTGTGCCACCTTTCGATCCACCCACTATAATCCCGGTGGTTTTGCGGAGTATTTTATTGCTTCAGCCCATCACGTGGCCGTTGACACCCTCATTCTTCCCGATCAGCTCAGCTTCGTCGAGGGAACCCTGGTCGAGCCGCTGGCCTGCGTGATCCATGCCCTGCGCCTGGCAGCGGTAAAGCCCGAAGAATCAGTGGTTCTTGTGGGCACCGGGGCCATGGGATTGATGTTTATCCAGCTGCTCCTGCACTACGGGATCAGGAAGCTGGTGGTCTATGAAGTGCTGCCCTGGAGGCAGGAGATTGCGCGGCGACTTGGCGCCCCGGTGGTACTGACGCCCCTGGAAGATCCCGATAAAGAAGCCGAGCGCTTGCAGGACCTCCTCTCGGCCGAAGGTGCGGATAAAGTGTTAGTGGTGGCCAAAGATCTCAGCGCCATCAACATGGGGATGCGCCTGGCCGGCAGGGGCGGCACGGTATTGCTTTTTGCCACGACACACCCGGAAGAGAAGGTTGATTTTTATCCTTCCCGGATCTTCTTCTACGAGCAGACCGTGCTTTCCAGCTACTCCGCCGATCACCTTGACACGAGGGCGGCACTGGAGCTGCTTTCTCAAGGGGTGATTGACACCAGGACGATTATTACGCACACGTTTCCGCTCGAACGTCTCTCCGATGCCATTTTGCACACGCAGGGGAGAAAAGAGAGCTTAAAGTGCGTCATTGAGCTTTAAATGCTTACTGGAGCGAGGGGGTGGCGGAGATTCCTTACACCATTGATTTAAGCGGTCGAGTTGCGCTGATTACCGGAGCGGCCAAGGGCATAGGGCTGAGCACAGCCCAGCTTCTGGCCCGGGCCGGGGCGCAGGTTGCCCTGGATGACCTGGTTCCAGCCGAAAAGATCACGGAAGTGCTGGAATCAATAAGGAAGGAAAACAAGGACGCGGAGCCCCATTATTTCTGCCAGGATATTTCTACGCCTGAAGGTGCGCGCATTCTCATTGAGCAGGTTCTCGACCAATGCGGCCGGATTGACTTTCTGATCAACAATGCCGGCGTGGTGGCTGATTGGGATAAAAGCTGGGCCGTCCATGTCAAGGGCCCTTACTACATGGCTGAAGCGGTAAAGGACCACATGGCGCAGCGGGGCAGCGGTCGAATTATCAATATATCGTCTACGGCGGCATTTACAGGGAGTACCGGCATCCCCCAGTATGCTGTTTCCAAGGGAGGCACCTGCAGCCTGACGCGCTACCTGGCCAGAACCTACGCCCCGCTGGGCATCCTGGTTAACGGCATCGCCCCGGCGGTTATCAAAAGCGATATGCTCATGGCTCGCTATAAGGACGAGCAGGCACTTCTGGATCACTATGTGCCGATGATGCCGATCCGCCGCATCGGCTACCCTGAAGACATTGCCCGGATTGTTCTTTTCCTTTGCTCCGAGCTTTCGTCGTACCTCTGTGGAGAGATTATTGTGGCCGACGGCGGGAGGATGCATGTGGGGTAATAAAATTGCAGGAGGTGTGAGATATGGAAAAGGTATATGAGCAGCTGAAGGCTTTGACCGAAGTGGCCGCGCCTTCCGGTTTTGAAGATCCCTTGATCTCGATAGTCAAGCGCCGCCTGGAGCAGTATGCCGACGAAGTGGACGTGGATCGCGTCGGCAATGTCACGGCCATCTTCAAGGGGAAAGATCCCGGGGGGCCGGAACTGCTGGTTTTTGCCCATCTCGACGAGGTGGGCCTCATGGTCTGCAAAATTGAGGAAAGCGGCTTCCTGCGCTTTGAGCGCATTGGCGGGGTGCCTGAAAAGACGTTGCTGGGGCAGTTCGTGGAGGTATTTGCCGTTGACGGCAGTCGCAGCTACCCCGGCGTCATCGGGGCTTATGCCCATCACCTGACCCCGGATGAGGCCAAGCGAACCATCCCCGCCAGGGAGCAGATGTATATAGACGTGGGCATGGGCAGCCGCGAGGAGGTGCTGGCTGCGGGGATTAATGCCGGCAGCCCGGTTACCTACCGCGCCAGCCTCACCCGGCTGGGCAAGTACCGCATCGCCGGCAAGGCGCTGGACAATCGAATCGGCGTATACCTCCTGCTGCAAGCGGCGGAATACCTGCACCGGCACCGGCCTGCAGTGACCGTATACCTGGTGGCCTCGGTCCAGGAAGAGTTCAATGTGCGGGGCTTGCTGCCGGTATTTCAAAAGCTGCAGCCGGCGGCGGCCATCTGCCTCGACATCACGCCGGCCTGCGATACGCCTGACCTGAAGATGAAATACGAGATCGCCCTGGGCAAGGGCCCCGCGGTAACGCAGATGAATTTCCACGGCCGCGGCACTCTCGGCGGGCTTATTCCCAATCCCCGCCTGAGGCGCTTCCTGGAGCGGACCGCCGAGGAGATGCAGCTTCCCTACCAGCGCGAGGTGGTCATTGGAGTGATCACCGACGATGCCTTTACCCAGCTGGCGGGCGATGAGGGGACGGCCATGGCCCATCTCTCCGTGCCGCTCCGCTACACGCATGCGCCCATTGAGACGGCGGACCTGCGAGACATCCAGTGGTGCGCCTCTCTTATAAATGAAGCTATCAGCCGCTTTGACGGCAGCCTTGACTTGAGCCGAGGACGCTAAATGACGCCAAAAAATGTAAACATTGAAAGGAAGATAAACATGTGGACCAAAGAGATTATTGGGACGGAGAAGCCGATTATTGCCATGTGTCATCTCCTTCCGCTGCCGGGCGATCCGGGCTATGACCGGGCCGGTGGTATGAGGAAGGTCATCGAGGCCGCCCGCAGGGACCTGGACGCCCTGCAGGAAGGGGGCGTGGACGCGGTCATGTTCTCCAACGAATTCAGCATGCCCTACCTCACCAGGGTGAGAACGGAAACGGTGGCCTCCATGGCCCGCATCATCGGTGAACTGTTTTCTGAAATAGAAGTTCCCTTCGGGGTAAACGTGCTCTGGGATCCCGTTGCGTCGCTGGACCTGGCCGTGGCTACCGGGGCCAAGTTCGTCCGGGAGATTTTTACCGGCGTTTACGCCAGCGACTTCGGCCTTTGGAACACCGACTGCGGCTCAGTAGTGCGGCACCAGCATGCCATCGGGGCCGGAGAGGTGAAGCTGCTGTTCAACATTGTTCCCGAAGGCGCCGTCTACCTCTCGCAGCGGGATGTTGTCTCCATCGCCAAGAGCACTGTCTTCAATGCCCGCCCTGACGCGCTTTGCGTCTCCGGTTTGACTGCAGGCGCGGAAACAGACACCCAGACTCTCAGCTTGGTGAAGCAGGCTGTACCGGGCACGCTTGTATTTGCCAATACCGGTGTCCGCCCGGAGAATGTGGAGCAGCAACTCTCCATCGCCGACGGTGCCGTGGTCGGCACCACCTTCAAGGTTGACGGGAAATTTGAAAATCCTGTTGACGTGAAGCGGGTCAAAGCGTTCATGGACAAAGTCCGCCAGTTCAGGGCCAACCTAGGGGTGTAAACTTATCATGGTGACCATCGCTCCCTCCCTGGCTGCAGCTCCGCTGCACCACCTAGAAAAAGTAATTGACGACCTGAACAGGCTTGGCGTGGGCATGATCCACTTTGACGTCGAGGACGGCAGCTTTGTCCCGGTGATGACCCTGGGGGTGAAGATCATCTCCGACCTGCGCCCCTTGAGCAGGCTGCCCTTCGATGTCCATCTCATGATGCGCCAGCCGGAGTGGATCATTGGCCCGCTGGCCGAAATGGGCGCCGACTGGGTGTCGGTGCATTACGAGGCCTGCCCCTATCCCCGGCGCACCCTGGGCCTGATCAAGCGCCACGGCATGAAAGCGGGCCTGGCCTTCAATCCCAAAACGGAGCTGCCTCCGCTGCAGATTTACCGGCCTCACCTCGATTACGTGCTCATACTGACCACCGAACCGGAGTACGATGATGCCCCTTTCCTCCCCGGGGTGCTGGAAAAAGTGGCCCGCGGCCGGCAGCAGCTCGGGCTGGAGGGGGTCAAGTGGATGGTGGACGGGGGGATCGCTCCCGGGAACATCGCCGAAGTGGTTCGCGCCGGCGCCGATATCGTAGTGGTGGGGAGGAGCCTGTTCAAGCAGGGATCCCTGGAAGAGAATTACGCCCTGTTAAAAAAATCTATGGAAGGGTAGGTTGGATAATGTATGCCGAGAGAGACGTGGTCGTGAGCAATAAAACAGGCCTCCACGCCCGGCCGGCGGCGATTTTTGTCCAGAGGGCAAACCAGTTTAAGTCAGCGATTAAGATTGTCTTCAATGGCAAGGAAATTAACGCCAAGAGCATGATTGGCGTGCTGAGCCTGGGCGCCGGCCGGGGCAGCAGAGTCACCATTCAAGCCGAGGGCGAGGATGCGGAAGCGGCGGCCGCGGAGCTAGCCAGGGTCATTGAAGAAGAGCTGCCGGAAGAAGATGCAAAGGAGTAAGAACTGATGGAGATAATTCACGCTACCGGGACCTCGCCGGGCATCGCCATCGGCCCGGCCTACCGCCAGGAGCAGCGGGAATTGGACATCGGCGAGGCGCGCATAGCCGAAGGGGCGGTGGAGGCGGAACTGGCCGCGCTGGAGCGAGCCCTCGAGGGGGTGCGGGAGGAATTGCAGGCTTTAATCGCTTGCACCGCCGCCAGGGTGGGGGCCAAGGAAGCGGAGATCTTCCAGGCGCAGATGATGCTCCTTGATGACCCCGAGTTCATCCCTCCGGTGCGCGAGAAGATTAAGCAGGAGAAGATGAGCGCCGCCGCGGCAATTGACGCGGTTGTCCGAGAGCTGGGGTCCCTTTTTGCCTGCGTAGAAGACGAGTATATCCGGGCTCGCGCCGCCGATCTTAAGGACGTGGGTGTGCAGATCATCAGCCAGCTCCAGGGCGGCCGGCAACATAAGCCGCGCTTAGAGAAGCCGGTGATCATCTTCGCCCATGACCTTACCCCCTCTGAAACGGCCCTCTTTGAACCGGCCATGGTTTTAGCTTTCGCTACAGCGGCGGGTTCCCGGACCTCGCATACTTCCATCATGGCACGTTCGCTGGGCATCCCGGCGGTGGTCGGCGCGGGAGCAGAGATGCTGGAAAAGGTCAACGCGGGAGACATGGTCATTGTTGACGGCGATGAAGGGCTGGTCATTCTCCGCCCCACGCCGGAGGTCCTGGACTCGTACCGCCGCCGGCAGGAGATGGAACAGCAGAGGCGGGAGCGTCTCGCCTATTACCGCACCTGCCCCGCGCGCACCCGGGACGGGCACAGGATCATTGTGGCGGGCAACATGGGCTGCCGGGGCGACCTGGCGCGCCTGCTGGAGCAGGGCGCCGAGGGGATCGGCCTCTTCCGCACCGAATTTCTCTACATGGAGCAGGAGCGGCTCCCCTCGGAGGAGGAGCAGTTGGCGGTTTACGAGGAGGCTGTCCAGAAGATGAAGGGGCAGGCGGTCATCATCCGGACGCTGGACGTGGGCGGCGACAAGGAGATTCCTTACCTTAATCTTGCGCCTGAGCAGAACCCCTTCCTGGGCTACAGGGCCGTGCGGCTCTACTTCGAACGCCCCGAGATATACAAGCCCCAGCTGCGGGCCCTCCTGCGGGCTTCCCGCAGCGGCCCTCTCAAGATCATGTTTCCCATGATCTCCTCCCTTGAAGAGGCCAGGAGAGGCCGCGCCATCGTGGAAGAGGTGAAAAGGGAGCTCTTGGAGGAGGGGCACCGCCTTGCCGAGCCCGTCGAGATAGGAGCAATGATTGAAATACCCTCTGCCGCCCTGATTGCCGAGGCCCTCGCCGAAGAGATGGACTTTTTCAGCATTGGCACCAATGACCTGGTGCAGTATACCCTGGCCGTGGACAGGACCAACGAAAGGGTAGCCCGGCTGGCCAGCCATTACCACCCGGCCGTGCTCAAGCTCATCCACATGACCGTTAAAGCGGCGCATGCCAGGGGGATTCCCGTCGGCGTCTGCGGCGAAGCCGCCGCGGACAGCCTGTTCATCCCCTTCCTGGTGGGCGTGGGCATTGACGAGCTCAGTGTTGCCGCCGCCGCGGTTCTTTCTACCAAGGAAGCGGTGGGGAAATGCGCCAGGGCAGAAGCAGCCGGCCTGGCGGAGAAGCTGCTGCAGATGAAAAGCGCAGCGGAGGTGAAGGAGGCGCTCGCTGCCTTTTGGCAGGGGGAAAGAGAATAACGGATAGGGTGATTTACTTCGTGAAGCTGGCTTATGTTGTAGATTTTGACGGCACCGTTACTCGCAAGGATATCACTTCCATACTGGCTAAAACATATGCCGGTCAGGCGGCCTCAGAGGTTTACCGCCTCTACCGGGAAGGCAAGATTGGCATGAGGAGATGGCTGGAGGAGATGGTGCGCCATTTTCCCGGCGACTACGAGCAGATGCTCGCCCTTGCCCTCGCTGCGGCAGATTTCAAGCCGGGATTTGCCCAGTTTCTTAAATTTGCCCATGAAAGCGGAAGCCCTGTTTATATTGCCAGCGACGGCTTTGGCTTCTACATTGAGCCAATACTGGAGCGGCAGGGCCTCCTGGAATATATCAGCGGCATCTACTGCAACAGCCTTGTTATTGGAAGCAACGGCAGCGTGGCCATAGAAACACCCCATGGCAACCCCACCTGCGATATCTGCGGCAATTGCAAGGCCATGCACGTGGTCAAATTAAAGGAGAAGGGCTTCAGGGTGGTTTATATCGGCAACGGCTTTAACGACCGCTATGGCGCCTCCCATGCCGACTTTATCTTTGCCCGCGCCGGCGACCGCCTGGCGGAGTACTGCGCCGCCAATAACATCCCCTTTGTGCCCTTTGCCGACTTTTACGACATCATCCAGTTCAGCTATCCCGATAAAATGGCTGACGTGGGCCGCCCCCTGTGCACCCCATAAGCGGCGATAATACTCCTCGGGGTTGCAATTATAAAGATCATGCCTAGAAAGATTCTTATTAGGTCCACCCTTTGAAAAAGACTCTTATTAGCTTCCTTTTTGGAAAAGAGTCTTCTTAACTCTCCCCTTTGAAAAGGGCTCTTCTACCCCCCTTTGAAAAAAGCTCTTCTAAACTCCCCCTTTGAAAAAGGGGGGCCGGGGGGGATTTTAGCCTTTTGACTCTTAACCCTCTCCAGCCTCGCTTTTAAACATGGGGTTATCCTCGACCCTGATCCAGTGCTCGGTCTGCTCCAACTGGCCGGCCAGGCGGAAGAGAATGTCTTCCCGCCCCTTGGCGGCGATGAACTGGACGCCCACGGGCAGCCCTTCCAGGGTCATATGAAGCGGCACCGACATGGCCGGCTCCCCCGTGAGATTGGCCAGCTGGGTGAAGGGGGTCCGTTTCAGGCTTCTTATGATCAGTTTGTCCACGTAGCCGCTCTTCTTTACGGCCCGGATCAGCTTCAGGGCGGAGACCAGCTTCATCAGGGCCACTTCCCCGGGCGCCAGGTCCTGCTCCCCGATTCTTGACGGAGGATCGGCGGTGGTCGGGGTCATGTAGAGATCGTAGTTTTCAAAGAAAGCCTCCATTTGAAAGGCGGCCACGTCCCATTCGCGCATGCTCAAGACCCACTCCTCGCTGGAAGTGACCTTGCCCAGCAGCCCCAGCATCCAGGTGGCCGGCTCCACGTCGTTCATGCGCGCCTTTCTGCCGAGGACTTCTTTCAGGGAGGCCAGGTCGGCGGCCATCTCCCCGAAGTAGAGGGTCATGTAGCTTTGGGCAATCTTGCTCCCGTCAACGGGAGCTTCCTTTTCCTCCACGTGGTGGCCCAGCGATTCCAGGAGCTGCGCCGCCTTGAGCACCGCTTCCCGGCATTCCCGGTGCACCTCCGTGCCGATGGGTGATCTCAGGCAGAAGGCTATCTTCAGCTTGCCTGTCGGCCCCTGGGTGGCGCATTCCAGGTAGTTGTGATCAAGGGACGGCGGCGGGAAGGCGGCTGCTGCTTCGTATCCCTTGACCAGGTCCAGCATGAGGGCGCTGTCTCTTACGGAACGGGTGAGGACGTGGTCCACCGAGGCGCCCTGCCAGTGCCGCCCGTAAAAGGGACCCGCCGGGGTGCGGCCCCGGCTGGGCTTCAGTCCGAAGAGGCCGCAGTAAGCGGCGGGAATGCGGATGGAGCCCCCGCCGTCGTTGGCCCCGGCCAGGGGGACTATTCCCGAGGCGACGGCGGCAGCGGAGCCGCCGCTGGAGCCGCCGGGGCTGTAATCCCTGTTCCAGGGGTTCTGCGTGGGGCCGTAAAATTTGGGTTCGGTAGTCCCCATCAGGGCAAACTCGGGCACGTTGGTTATCCCCAGGAAAATGGCCCCCGTGGCCCGCACCCGCTTGACAAAGGTGGCATCCTCTTCCGCCCGGTAGCCTTGGAGAGCCTTGGCCCCGCAGGTGATGGGCTCTCCCTTGATCTCCTGGCTGATATCCTTCATCAGCATGGGGACGCCTGCAAAGGGTTCCCCGCCGGTGATTTTTCCCGCCGCCGCTCTGGCCTGCTCGTACATTTTGTGAATGACCGCGTTGATTTTCGGGTTAAGCCGCTCCAGCCTGGCGATGGCGGCCTCGATGATTTCCGCCGCGGCCACCTCCTTTTTTTGAACAAGCCCGGCCAGGCCCACGGCGTCATAAGCATGATAGGGGAAGAAAGCCATCTTCCTCACTCCTTCCGGCAGCCTGCCAAATGTTACGAGTACTGTTATTCCATCCATAATTTTAATATTCCTTCCAATATTCTAAACAAAGGGCTGGCTGGGTGCCCCGGCTTGACCGGCTTTGCCGGCTCACATTATACTGGAAATGCCGATTCCCCATTGGAGGAAGCCGGCAGTAGCAGCAGGCATTAGGCATTGCTGCAAAGCGAGGAGGCAGCGGCTATGGCCAACCTGGCCCTGGGCATAGACACAGGGGGCACCTTCACCGACGGCGTTCTTTTTGACCTTGACCGGAAGGAGATCCTGGCCAAGAGCAAGGTCCTCACCAGCAGGCCCGACCTGACCCCGGCCATAGAGGCATGTCTCGCCCACTTGATGGAAAGCTGTAGCGGGAAGGGGAGGGCGCCCGCACTGGGGGCGGGCGCGGCGGAGCCGGCCCTTGACCTCTCCCGTATCAAGATGGTCGCCCTCTCCACCACCCTGGCCACGAATGCCATCGTGGAGGGGCGGGGGGCCGAGGTGGGGCTGATCATGATTGGCTTTAACGAGCCGCCGCCGGAGCTGCCCACGGCGCATTACGTGACCATCAAGGGCGGCTGCGACTTGAAAGGGGAATACCGGGAAGAGGTAGACCTGGAAGCCGCCGTGGCGGCGGCCGAGACCATGAAAGGGCAGGTGGAGGCCTTTGCCGTCTCCGGCTACCTTAGCGTGAGAAATCCCGCCCAGGAACTGGCCGTAGCCGCTTTAATCCGGGAGCTCACCGGGCGCCCGGTGGTTTGCGCCCACCAGCTCAGCTCCGATCTGGGCTTTTACGAGCGCACGGTAACCGCCGTCCTCAATGCCCGCCTCATCCCTCTCATCACCGACCTCATCGCCGCCGTGAAGAAGAGCCTGGAGCGGTGGGGGATTGGTGCTCCCCTGATGGTGGTAAAGGGAGACGGCAGCCTCATCAGCGAGAGGAAGGCACGGGAGCGGCCCATAGAGACCATTCTCTCCGGGCCGGCGGCAAGCATAATCGGGGCCCTTGCCCTGACCGGGGCAAAAGAGGCCATCGTGGTGGACATGGGCGGGACGACCACCGACCTGGCCGTGCTGCGAAACGGCCGCCCGGCGATGAGCAGCTCCGGAGCTCGCGTTGGCGGCTGGCTGACCCGCGTGCGGGCCGCGGCCATAACTACTACCGGGCTGGGCGGGGACAGTCTCATCCACGTGGATCGAAAGGGCAGGCTCTCCATCGGGCCGCAGCGGGTTTTTCCCCTCTCCGGCATCGCGGCGCAACATCCCCACCTGCTCGCGGAACTCTCCAGCATCAAGGAGTACGAGTATGCCCTTTCGGAGATCCTCCCTTCCATGGTGCTGGTCTACATTAAGGAGCCCCGCAATGTGCCCCTCAGCGACGACGAGGAGAAGATATTAAGCCTGGTTAAAGAGCAGCCCCATACCCTCCACCACATCGGCCTGCAGATGCAGCGCGACTTTGACCTGCTGCCCTGGCAGAGGCTGGTCCGAAGCGGCGCCGTGCTTCCCGCTTCTGTGACGCCCACGGACATACTTCATCTTACCGGGGCCTACGCGCCCTGGGATGGCGAGGCGGCGCGGCTGGGCGTAAAAATCCTCGCCCGCAGGTACAATGCGGGGATTGGCCAGTTTGTGGAAGAGGTCCTGGAGAAGATCTACTTTCAAATCGCCGCGCTGATCATTGGGCGGCTGCTGTCTGGCGGGGAAGGAGAGCGGATTGATTTCAGGAAAGACGAGACCGGCTGCTTTTTCCTGCAGGAGATACTCAGGCCTGACAAGGGCAGGGAGGCGGTGGAATTTTCGGCCCGGCTTAACCTGCCCCTGGTGGTGGTGGGCGCCCCGGCCGGGGCCTACTTTCCTGAAATTGCCAGGAGACTGCAGGCGGAGCTGCTCATCCCTCCATCGGCGGAAGTGGCCAATGCCGTGGGGACAGTGAGCGGGCAGACAGTGGAGCGGGCCTTCATCCTCGTCCGGCCCGACGGCGAAGAGGGCTTTATCGTCCACGCGCCCTGGGGCCGGGAAAGAGCCTCTCATCTCGAGGAGGCGGTCGCCAGGGCCATACAGGAAGGAAAGGAGTATGTCCGAGCGCAGGCGGCAGCGGCGGGGGCGTCGGAGATGGAGCTGCTCGTGGAGCGGCAGGACCGCATTGCCAATCTCAGACGGCTGGACGGCTCGGGAGAAGAAGGCAGCCTGGAGCATAAGCTGTTTATAGAAACGGTCATTGAAATCACTGCTGTAGGCCGGCCATGGGGCTGAACGGGTGTCGCCCGGCCATGTCGCGAAAGGGGCAATCCCCAACTTAGCCGCAAGGGCGGTGCCGTGAAAGCAGCAATTGTGCATTTTGCTTTTCTTTGGTAATATTATAGTAGCGAGAATATTTTCATAAAGCGCGCATGAACCTGCTGGGAGAGGCCGCATGGGGGCCGCCGAAGGAGCAATCTCCCGGTTTTGGCAGCCGGGGGAGAAACTCTCAGGCAACAGAACCGGCAGGGGACGCCCCTCTGGAGAGATCCCGCCGCGCGGGACACCGACGGGGAAATTCTCCGGCGCTGGCCGGGGAAAATCTCTCAGGTGAAAGGACAGAGGACAGGGGAAAGCCAGCGTATTTTCCCCTGTCCTTTCTATTTGCAGCGGCAGCCGGGGGGTGATGGATGGCAGGAGCATGCTTCCCTCTTTTGCCGGCACGCCTTTAATTGAAGGCGGCCGGGGATACTAGGACCAAGGTGGTGAAAGAGGTGGCTGAACTCAAAAAGACCCCCCTTTTTGAAAGGCACCGGGCGCTTAAAGCCGCACTGGCTGAATACGGCGGCTGGATCATGCCCATCCAGTACGAGGGGATCATTGCCGAGGTGCGGCAGACGCGGCAGAAGGCGGCCCTCTTCGATGTCTCCCACATGGGCGAATTTCTCGTCGAGGGGGCGGGGGCGGCCGCTTTCCTGCAGGAAGTGCTTACCAACGATATTTCCGCCCTTTACGACGGCCGCATCATCTACAGCCCGCTGTGCTATCCCCACGGGGGGACGGTGGACGACATCCTCGTCTACAGGTGCGGTGCCGAGAGATACCTGGTCGTGGTCAACGCGGCCAACACGGCGAAGGATTACGAGTGGCTCAGCGAGAGGGCCAAGCCGGGCATGAGCCTGCGCGATATCTCGGCGGAGACGGCCCTGCTTGCCCTACAAGGACCCAACAGCCTGGCGGTGCTGCAGGCCCTGGGGCGGGCGCCCCTGGAGCAGCTGCGCTACTACCATTTTCTCCCTGAGGTGGAGCTGGCGGGAATCAAGTGCCTGGTATCGCGCACCGGCTATACCGGGGAGGACGGCTTCGAGATCTTCTGTCCCGCCGGGAAGGCCGAAGCGCTCTGGGGTGCCCTCCTGGAAGCCGGGGAGCTGCGCCATCTCGGCCTGGTCCCGGCAGGACTGGGAGCGCGCGACGTGCTCCGCCTCGAGGCGGGGCTGCCCCTTTACGGCCATGAATTGAGCGAGTCCATCTCGCCCCTGGAAGCGGGGCTGGAGCGCTTCATCTCCTTTAAAAAAGGTCCTTTCATTGGCCGGGAGGCACTGCTGCAGCAAATGGAGGCCGGGCTGTCCAGGCGGCTGTGCGGCCTTATCCTGCTGGAGCGGGGCGTAATCCGGGAGGGCTACCCCGTCTCTGACGGCGAGAAGGAGATCGGCGTGGTCAGCAGCGGAACCTACTCCCCCACGCTGAACCGCTCCATCGGGATGGCCTTTCTCGCGACAGGGGAGGCGGTGCCGGGCCGGGCGGTGCAGGTTGTCATCCGTGATAGGGCGCACCGCGCCCAGGTGGTGACATTACCATTCTACAGGAGGGAGTCGAAATGAACTGGCAAGTGCAGAAAGGCTTGAAGTATACCCGCACCCACGAGTGGGTCCGCCTAGAAGGGGACCTGGCCACGGTGGGGATTACCGACTACGCCCAGGATATGCTCAAGGATATTGTTTACGTGGAGCTGCCGGAAGTGGGGCGGCTGGCGCAGGCGGGGGAGAGCCTGGCGGTGCTGGAATCGGTGAAGGCGGTCTCCGACCTCTACGCGCCGGTGGACGGCGAGGTGGTGGAGGTTAACGAGGCTCTCCTGGAGCAGCCGGAGCTGCTCAACCAGGACCCCTACGGGGAGGCCTGGGTGGTGAAGATGAAGGTGGCCCCCGGCTACGAGAATCCCGACCTGCTGGACGAGGAGGCCTATGCCGTCCTCCTGGAGGAGGAGGTCAAGGAATGAGCGGCGGCCGCCATTTCTTGCCCCTAACTGACGCGGAGCGGCGGGAGATGCTGGCCGCCATCGGCGCCGCCTCGATGGAGCAGCTCTTTGACGAACTGCCGGCAGAGGTCCGCCTGAAAGAAAACGGGCTTAAGCTGCCGCCGCCTCTCTCGGAGATGGAGCTGCGGGCCCATCTGGGCGCGCTGGCGGCGAAGAACATGAACCTGCAGGACCATCCCTGCTTCCTCGGCGCCGGCGTCTACGATCACTTCATCCCCGCCGTGGTGCAGCACGTGGTGGGGCGGAGCGAGTTTTACACCGCTTACACCCCTTACCAGGCCGAGATCAGCCAGGGCCTGCTGCAGTCGATTTTTGAGTACCAGACCCTCATCTGCCGCCTTACCGGCATGGAGGCGGCCAACGCCTCCCTCTACGACGGGGCCACCGCCCTGGCCGAGGCGGCACTGGCGGCCTGCTCCATGACCCGCCGCCGCAAGGTGCTCGTTTCCCGCTCCGTCAACCCCCACTACCGCCGGGTCCTGCAGAGCTACCTGGAGGGGCGTGATTGCCTGTTGCTGGAAATACCCCTCGCCGATGGGGCCACCGACTTTTCGCGGCTTGAGGCGATGCTCGACGGGGAGACGGCGGCGCTGCTGCTGCAGCAGCCCAACTTCTTCGGCCTCCTCGAGGAGGAGCTGGAGGGCGCCGCCGCGATGGCCCACCGTCACGGCGCTTTGCTGGTGCTCTCGGTGGATCCCCTCTCCCTGGCCCTCTTCCGGGCGCCGGCAGAGTACGGCGCCGACATCGCCACCGGCGAAGGGCAGGGCCTGGGCAGCCCGCCCTCCTTCGGCGGCCCGCTGCTGGGCTTCTTTGCAGCCCGCCGGGAGCTGCTGAGGCGCCTCCCCGGGCGCATCGTGGGGGAGACGGTGGATGGCGAGGGCCGGCGCGGCTTCGTCCTCACACTGCAGACACGCGAGCAGCACATCCGCCGTGAAAGGGCCACCTCGAACATCTGTTCCAACCAGGCCCTCAACGCCCTTGCCGCCGCCGCCTACCTGGCGGCCATGGGGCCGGAAGGGCTGCGCGAGGTGGCGGAGCTCTGCCTGCAGAAGGCGGCCTACGCCCGGGAGAAGATTGCCTCCCTGGAAGGCTATGCCCCGGCCTTTCCCGGGGTGCATTTCAAGGAGTTTGCGGTGAAGCTTCCCGGCAGTGGCAGTCGCCTCAACCGCCACCTGCTGGAGCACGGGATCATCGGCGGGCTCGACCTCGAAACTTACTACCCCGAACTGGGCCCGGCCATGCTCTTCTGCGTCACTGAAACAAAAACGCGGGAGCAAATTGACGCCCTCGCCAGAGCACTGGAGGGATGGTTGTGAGAAAAGAACAGCCTTTGCTTTTTGAACTGGGCGCCCCGGGTCGGCGCGGCTGCTCCCTGCCGCCGCCCGATGTGCCGGTTAAGCCGCTGGAGGAACTCCTGCCGGCAAGGCTGCGGCGAGGCCTCCCCCTGGCGCTGCCCGAGCTCTCCGAGGGGGAGCTGGTGCGCCACTACACCGCCCTCTCCACCCGCAACCACGGCGTTGATTCCGGCTTCTACCCCCTGGGCTCGTGCACGATGAAGTACAACCCCAAGGTCAACGAGGAACTGGCCCGGCTGCCCGGCTTCGCCTTCCTCCATCCCTGCCAGCCGGAGGAGAGCGTCCAGGGGGCCCTGGAGCTGCTCTACCGGGCCGAGGCCTGCCTGGCCGAGATAACAGGGATGAAGCGGGTCACCTTCCAGCCGGCGGCGGGGGCGCACGGGGAGCTGACGGGGATGCTCATCGTTCGTGCCTACCACCGGTCCAGGAATGATCATCGCAAAACGGTTCTTGTCCCCGACTCCGCCCACGGGACCAATCCCGCTTCGGCGGCCATGGCCGGCTTCGAGGTCAAGGAAATCCCTTCCGATGAACGCGGGCTGGTGGATCTCAAAGCGCTCCGGGCGGCCCTGGACGGCGATGTCGCCGCCCTCATGCTCACCAATCCCAACACCCTGGGTTTCTTCGAGGAGGACATCCTCGAGATTGCCGAGGCGGTCCATGAAGCGGGCGGGCTGCTCTACTACGACGGGGCCAACCTCAACGCCATCATGGGCCACGCCCGTCCCGGCGACATGGGCTTCGACCTGGTCCATCTGAACCTGCATAAAACCTTCGCCACGCCCCATGGCGGCGGCGGCCCCGGCAGCGGCCCCGTGGGGGTGAGGGAACACCTGGTGCCCTTCCTCCCCGTGCCGCTGGTGGAGCGGGGCGAAAAGGGATATTACTGGAAGGAAGACCTGCCCCTGAGCATCGGCCGGGTGCACGGCTTCTACGGCAATTTCGCCGTGGTCGTCAAAGCCTATGCCTACATCATGATGATGGGGGCGGAAGGGCTCCGGCAGGCGGCCGCCGACGCCGTTCTCAATGCCAATTACCTCATGGAGCGGCTGAAGAAGAGCTATGATCTGCCCTACGACCGGCGCTGCAAGCACGAGTTTGTGCTCTCGGCCCGCCGGCAGAAGAAGATGGGGGTCACGGCCAGGGATATCGCCAAGGCGCTGCTGGACTACGGCTTCCACCCGCCCACGGTCTACTTTCCTCTCATCGTTGAAGAGGCGCTCATGGTGGAGCCCACCGAGACGGAGAGCAAGGCGACCCTGGATCGCTTTGCCGAGGCCATGGAGGAGATTGCCCGCCTGGCGGAAGAGGATCCGAAACGCCTCACTTCCGCTCCCCACACTACCCCCGTGGGGCGGCTGGACGAGGTCAGGGCGGCGCGCCATCCCCGGGTCTGCTGGGATGGTGACGGGGGGAGCAGCTAGATGTTCCCGGAGAGGGCCGGCCGGTGCGGCCGCAGCAGCGGTTGCCTTGTCACGGGGCGGGTGGAATTTGTCTACCCCCGCCTCACCTTGCCGGTTAGCGTCACCGGCCGGTCGTGCGATTTAAACTGCGCTCACTGCGGGGGGCACTACCTGCGGGGGATGGCCACGCTGGAGGAGGCGCTGGGCCGGCGGGGCGTCGGCTACAGGAGCTTCCTCGTCAGCGGCGGCTGCGACCGGCAGGGGCGCGTACCGCACGGGGAAAGATGGGCGGAGCTGGAGGCGTTGGCGCGTCGGGGTTCGCTCAACTTCCATCCCGGGCTCGTTGGCGAGGCGGAGGCGGCGGCCATGGGAATGATTGCTCGCGCCTTCTCCTTTGATTTCGTGGCCGACGAGAGGGTAATCAAGGATGTTTACGGCCTGGAAGCTGCGCCGGAGGATTACCTCCGCTCCTACCGCTGCCTGCGGCGCCATGGCCGCGTGGTGCCCCACATCTGCATCGGCATAATGGGCGGGCGCATCGAGAGCGAGTGCCGCGCGCTGGAGATGCTGCGCCGGGAGGGGGCGGAGGCGATTAGCTTTATCGTCTTCCGCCCCACCCCGGGGACGAGGCTTGCCGGTGCCGCCCCGCCGCCGCCCGACGCGGTGGCGGAGCTCCTGGCCCATGCGCGGGCTCTCTTTCCGCGGACGCCCCTTTACCTCGGCTGCATGCGCCCGGGCGGCCGCTACCGCGAGGAGCTCGACTGCCTCGCCCTGGAGGCAGGGATTGATAAAATTGTCCATCCGGCCGCCGCGGCCAGAAGGCTGGCCGCGCAGATGGGCCTCCAGGTATCCACGGGAGAGGAGTGCTGCGCGCTGTGATTCGCCTGTCCATTGGGACGGCGGCCCGCCTGGGCTTGATCAACCTGCGGGCGGAGACCCTGCCCACTACCGCCTACCTGCTCTACGGCGAAAGCTGCCGCATGAACTGCGCCTTTTGCCCCCAGGCGCGAGGGGCGGAGGGGAAAGCGGGACGGCTGGGCCGGGTGAGCTGGCCCCCCTTCCCGCGGGAGGAGGTCATCGCCGCGTTGCAGCGGGAGGCGGGGAGGGGGCTGCAGCGGATCTGCCTGCAGGCCCTCTGCGAACCGGGCGGCGCTGGCTCCCTGGCGGAGCTGATCCGCCAGTTGAGAGGCGCGGTGGGGCTGCCCATTTCCCTATCCGCCCCCGTGCATTCCGCTGCCGAGGCGGCCATGTTTTTCGAGGCGGGAGCGGAGCGCATCTCCATCGCCCTCGACACGGCCACGGCGGAGCTCGCCGCCCGCTGCAAGGGCGGCGGCTTTGCAAGGCGCCTGCGACTGCTTAGGGGGTGCGCTCGCCTCTGGCCGGGGCGGATGAGCACCCACCTCATCTTGGGCCTTGGCGAAAGCGAGGAGGAGGCGGCGCGGCTGCTCCAGTTGCTGGTGCGGGAAGGGATTGCCGTGGGCCTCTTTGCCTTCACCCCCCTCAAGGGCACCCCGCTGGAGAACCATCCCCCGCCCGAGCCGGCCTCCTACCGCCGCCTGCAGGCACTCTACTACCTGCTGCGGCTTGGTTATGTTGCCTGGGAGGGCCTGCGCTTCAAGGAAGGGCGGCTCGTCTCCTTCGGGATTGGCGGGGAGGAGCTGCGTCGCCTCCTCGGCGGGGGCGAGGCCTTTCAAACCAGCGGCTGCCCCGGCTGCAACCGCCCCTATTACAACGAGCGTCCCGGCGGCTTTATCTACAACTACCCGCGCCCCCTCAGCGCAGCCGAAACCGCCGCCGCCCTCGGCCTCATGCAAGAGGAGAACAGGCAGGGGCGGGGTTCACCCCCGCCCGGTTTTGATGATATAAACGGCTGCCGTTTCTTCGCTCCCTGGAGAGAGCCATAGAGAGGAGGGTAACTGCTTGGCAGAATTGTGGCGCCTGATATTAGATCCGCCCCTGCCCGGGGCGGCAAACATGCGGCGGGACCTGGAGCTGCTCGAAGAGGTGGCCGCCGGGGAGGTGCCTCCGGCGCTGCGCCTCTACAGCTGGTCGCCGCCGGCCCTCTCCCTGGGCCGCTTCCAGGAAGCGGAAGAGGTGGCCGACCTCGCCGCCTGCCGCCGCCTGGGCATAGACGTGGTCCGCCGCCCCACCGGGGGGCGCGCGGTGCTGCACGACCGCGAGCTCACCTACAGCCTGGTCATTCCCGACTGCCGCGAGCTTGTCCCGGCGGGAGTAACGGCATCGTATTTGTTTATCAGCAGGGCCTTGATGGAGGCCTTTGCCGCCCTGGGGATTGAGGCGGAGCTCAGCCCCGAAAGCAGGCGGGGCGCCGGGCCGGCCCTGGCCCCCGGCTCCTGCTTCGATACGCCTTCGGCCCATGAACTGCAGGTGCGCGGCAAGAAGGTGGTCGGCAGCGCCCAGCTGCGCCGCAAGGGCGCGATCCTGCAGCATGGCTCCATCCTGCTGGAGCTGCCGCTTGAGGCCTACCGGCAGGTGCTACGGCCCCGGCCCGGCAGCGATGAGGGCACCTACCTGGAAGACCTGGGGCGTAGAGCCGCCGGCCTCCTGGACCTGGGCTATAACATCAGTAGAGAAAAACTGGCCGCCGCCCTAGCGGAGGCCTTCGCCCGCCTTTTCCACGTGGAATGGCTCGTGCAGGACAACAGGAGGACATCCCAGGGCGGGGAGCATTAAATATCTCCTTTTTGTGTTCAGACTATGGCCTGGGAATATTTGTATGGGCGGGGCACGCCGGCCGGCCCCCCTTTTTAAAAGGGGGCCGGGGGGGATTTAATATCAACCAGGCAAATAAACCGGTTTTTGGTGCGGAAATACTCCAGGCAGGAGGTAATCAATTCATGGAAAAATTCCAGCTCATCATTATCGGCGGGGGGCCGGGCGGCTACAGCGCGGCGCTGCGGGGAGCGGCCCTGGGTCTGAAAACCCTCCTTATTGAACAGGAGCGCCTCGGCGGCACCTGCCTGAATCACGGCTGCATCCCCACAAAAAGCCTCCTTCACTGCGCCTCTCTCTATCGCAGCCTCCAATCGGCCCCGGAATTCGGTATCACTCCCGGCGAGGTTGCCTTTGATTACGCGGCAGTTCAAAGGCACAAAAACACCGTGGTGGAAAACCTCCTCCGCGGCCTGGAGAGGCTGCTCAAATCCGCCGGAGTGACGGTATGGCCTGGCCGGGCCGAACTGCTCCCCGGTAGGCAGGTCCGGGCAGCCTTCCCCGGCGGGGAGACGCGCACCGCGCAATTCGACAAGCTCATCATCGCCACGGGCAGCAGCGAGGTCGTGCCTCCTGTTCCCGGGGCGGATCTGCCCGGGGTGATCTTCTCAAGGGAGGCGCTGGCCTTGACCGAGCTGCCCTCCAGCCTGGCGGTGATCGGCGGCGGTGTTATTGCCCTGGAAATGGCTACCATCTTTGCTGCTTTTGGCGTTGACGTGACCATAGTCCAGCGGAGCATCCTGCTGCGCCGCGAGGATCGCGAGATGGTGCGCCGCCTCGCGCCATGCCTCCGCCGGCAGGGGATCCGGGTGCTGACGGAGACAGCCCTGCGCGGGATTAGCGCCGCCCCCGACGGGAAACTTATCCTGGCCGTGGAGGGTCCGCGCGGGAAGGAGGAGCTCACCGCGGAGAAGGTGCTCCTGGCGGTGGGGCGCAAGCCCAGCTTCGGCGGGCTGGACCTGCAGGCTGTCGGCATCAGCTGCAGCGAACGGGGGATTGACGTGGATGAGCATATGGCCACGAGTGTTCCCGGGATCTATGCCATCGGCGATGTGGCCAACCCGGGCTACTTCCTGGCGCACACCGCCATACACCAGGGGATGGTGGCCGCGGAAAATGCCGCCGGCGGAAGCGCCTCCTTTTCCGGGAAAGCGGTGCCGGTATGCATCTTTACCCATCCCGAGCTGGCCCGCGCCGGCATGACCGAGGAAGAGGCCCGTGCCGCAGGATACGCCGTCAAGGTGGGCAAGTTCCCCTTCAGCGCCAACGGGAAAGCCTTCCTCCAGGGTGAGGGGGAGGGAGTTGTCAAGATCGTCGCCGATGCCGAAACGGAGACGGTCCTGGGGGTGCATATCCTGGGCCCCCATGCCTCCGACCTCATCCAGGAGGGGACCCTGGCCGTGGCTGCCGGGGCAAAGCTGCCTGAACTGGAGCGGCTCATCCATCCCCACCCCACGCTCAGCGAAGCCTTCTGGGAAGCCGCCCTTGCCGCCTCCGGCAGGCCGCTGCACCTGTCCACCGGCCGCCCGCGGTAGCCGCCGCTGCATCCGCTCCTCGTTCACATGGACCGATAGGCGGAAATATGGTAAATTATAATCAATTTAAACGAGCCTGTTGCAAGAAAAGTCCACGGGCTGGCCCGGCGGCCGGCCGGGTTGGCGCCGCGATCTTAAACACCGCAGTGGAGGTTGCTTTGATATGAAGATCCTGGTCAGCGATCCTCTTTCCCCGCAGGGGGTGGAACTGCTGCAGCAGCAGGCGCAGGTGGACTTGCGCCCCAGGCTGTCGCCTGAAGAGCTGCGGCAGAGCATCGGCGATTACGACGCCCTCATCGTGCGCAGCAGCACCCGCGTGACCGCCGATATCATCGATGCGGGCCGCCGGTTAAAGGTGATTGGACGGGCCGGCGTGGGAGTGGACAACATCGATGTGGCCCGGGCTACCGAGAGGGGGATCATCGTGGTCAACGTCCCGGAAGCCAATACCGTGTCGGCTGCGGAGCTCACCCTGGCCCTCCTGGTATCGCTGGCCCGGAATATCCCCGCGGCAAACTACTCCGTCAAGCGGGGCGGCTGGGAGAGGGAGCGCTTCATGGGGATGGAACTGAACCGGAAGACCCTGGGCATCATCGGGCTGGGCCACGTGGGAAGCGAAGTGGGCCGCCGCGCCCGCGCCCTGGGCATGCTGGTGCTGGCCTGCGACCCTCACATATCGGCGGAGCATGCCGCCAAGATCGGGGTGAAGCTGGTGGAGCTGCCCGAACTGCTGCGGCAGTCCGATTTCGTCTCGCTTCACGTTCCCCTCATGCCCTCCACGCGCCATCTCATTGGAGCGGAGCAGCTTGCCCTGATGAAGCCGGAAGCCATGCTCATCAATTGCGCCCGCGGTGGCGTCGTCGACGAGGAGGCCCTCTACCGGGCCCTGGTGGAGAAGAAGATAGCGGGGGCGGCGCTGGACGTCTTTGAAAAAGAGCCCCCTGCCGGCAGCCCTCTCTTGGAGCTGGACAATGTCATCGCCACGCCCCATCTCGGTGCCCTGACCCGTGAAGCCCAGGCCTACGTGGCCCTGCAGGTGGCCGAGCAGGTGCTGAAAGCCCTCTCGGGCGAGCCGGTTACCTCGGCGGTGAACGTGCCCTCGCTGATGCCGGAGGCGGCTGCGGCGCTGGAGCCCTACCTGCCGCTGATGCGGCTGCTGGGCAGCTTTTACATGCAGCTCTTCGGCGGCTCCATCGATGAAATCGAGATCGTCTACTCCGGGGAGGTGGCCTCCCTGCCGCTGGCCCCGCTGACCTCGGCCTGCCTGGCCGGCTTGCTGCAGGGGATTACCGATGTGCCGGTGACTCCGGTCAACGCTCTCCTGGTGGCGAAGCGGCGGGGGATCCGGGTTCGGGAAAGCTCCACCGCGGAGGTGAAGAGCTACAGCAGCCTGGTGCAGGTTAACGTGCGGGAGGGGGCGGCGGCGCACCGCCTCGCCGGGACCCTCCTGGGCCATGACGATATCCGCATCACCCAGATTGGCGATTACCGCATCGAGGTGGTGCCCGCCCGCTACATGCTCATCACGACCCACCACGACCGCCCCGGCGTCGTCGGCAAGGTGGGTACCCTCCTGGGGGCGGAGAATGTCAATATTGCCAGCATGCAGCTGGGGCGGAAATCGGTGGGCGGCGAAGCCATGATGGTGCTGCAGGTTGACCAGCGCATTCCCGATGGAGTAATGGAGAAGCTCAGGCAGCTTGATGTCATCGGCTCGGCCCGCTTCGTGGAACTCTCCTCCTGGCGGTAAAAGGTGGCGGGGACGCGCCCCGGCACCTTTTTTGTTGCATACTGACGCATTCGCGCCGGCACCTGCTGCCGGTGCCCGCAAGTGGAAGGGCGGTGTGTGCCATGGAACGTGGGAGCATCTACCGGGAGATTGACCACCATCCCCTGCTGCTGCGCTTTCTGTTCTATCCCCGCAGGTGGGAGCAGCCGCCTCCGCCCGGGGCGGAGGATCTTCTCATTCCCGTGGAGGAAGGCGTTGCCGTCGGCTGCCGGCTCTACGAGGGCGAGGCCGGCCGCGCCTGGATCCTGCTCTTCCACGGGAACGGCGAGATAGCTGCCGACTACGACGAGATCGCCCCCCTCTATCACCGGATAGGGATCAACCTGGCTGTTGCCGACTACCGGGGGTACGGGAAAAGCGGCGGCAGGCCCAGCTTTGCGAGCATGGTGGAGGACGCCGCGGCAATCTACGAAGCGATCAGGGATAGGCTGGAGGAGCGGAAACGGGAGGAGAAGCTTTTTGTCATGGGGCGCTCCCTGGGGAGCGTCTCCGCCCTGGAGCTGGCCGCGCGCTACGCCGAAATGATCCCCGGGCTGATTATTGAAAGCGGCTTTATCAGCGTAGGCAAGCTAATCCGGCACCTGGGCCTTCCCGCCGCCGGCCTCGACCTCGCCGGCCTGGATAAGGAGTGCGGGCGGCTCGCGGCCGGGATTAGGATTCCCGCCCTGATCATTCACGGCGAAGCGGACAGCCTCGTTCCCTACGCCCAGGCGGAAGAGCTCTACCGCTCCTTGGGGAGCACGGCGAAGCGCCTCCTGCCCATCCCCGGGGCGGAGCACAATGATATCATGTTAGTCGGCGGGGAGCGATACTTTGGAGCCATGGCCGGCTTTGTGGAAGCGCCGGGCCGCTTTGCCGCGGGAGCTTAAGTAAAAGATCCTGCCCCTTACCCGCATTTTTAAACCCTTCCGCAATTCACTCTCTCCTGCCCGCTGCTTGCCCGTCTAAAGATGCCCGGGTTGCAGATAATAGTACAGCAGTTAGTTTTCTTCAGCGGGAAAGGGGTGCAGGGATCCATGGAACGGCGGCAGCTTTTGGTGATGATGATCGTTGCCGCACTCTTTTTCCTGATGAATACTTATTACACCGGGCAGCTGCACCAGGCGAAGCAGGAGGCGCTGGAAGCGCGGCAACTGGCCCGCGAGTCGGAGCAGTACACGGTGCAGATGATGAACGTGACCATGTATGCCCCTTTAAGCGCCGGTGCCATTGGCGGCCACGATTATTCCGGCGATCCTTCCATCACCTACAGCGGCGAAAGGGTGATTCCCGGAAAGACCGCCGCCGCCGGCCCCAACATTCCCCTGGGCACCGAGATATACGTGGAAGGCATTGGCTGGCGCAGGGTCAATGACCGCGGCGGCGCCATAGGCCCCAATGACATCGACCTGGCGGTGGCGACGAAGGAGGAAGCCATCGCCTTCGGGCGGCAGAAGCGCCTGGTCATCATTAAACTTCCGCGGGAGAAAACAAATTAAAAGCTGCCATTCTACCCCTGATGGGGTCACTCAATGACCACCGCTGTCCCCGAGGCGGTCACCATGAGCATACTCCCCCCCTGGCCGAGCACCTCGTAGTCAACATCCACGCCGACAATGGCGTTGGCCCCGAGAGCAGCGGCCCGTTCCGCCATCTCCGCCAGTGCTGCTTGCCTTGCTTCGACCAGCTCTCCTTCATAAGCACCGGCACGCCCCCCGAAGAAGTTGCGCAGGCTGGCGGAAATATCTTTAATGACATTGACCCCGGCAATAACTTCGCCGAAAACAATCCCCTTGTATGCGATAATCTTCCTTCCCTCCACGGTTGGCGTTGTGGTCACGATCATGCTTTTCTTTCCTCCTTTTGCCTTTTTCATGGTAATTCTACCGCCTTCTCCCTCTTCCTGCTGCAGAGGGCATCTTCCCGGTAGAAAAGTGTGTCCCGCGGCAAAATGCGCAACCATCTGGTATAATGAACAAAAGCTAAGCAGGATGCTGCTGCTTTCACGATGACGGAGTGACGATGGCCAAAGGAGGCGATCCCGTGGACTGTCTCAAGAGCATCAAGGAGGAACTGGCCCGCCTGGCTGATCCGGAGAAAGCCAGCCATTCACAGCGCTTCTTCCAGGCCTTTCCCGGGGGCTACGGCGAGGGAGACCGCTTCCTGGGCATAGCCGTCCCCCTGCTGTGGAAGGTTGCCAGGCGATACTACCGGGAGATATCCCTGGATGAACTGGAGACGCTGCTGCGCGATCCCTTCCACGAGTGCCGCCTTACGGCGCTCTACATGATGCGCCTGCGTTCTGAAAGGGCGCGCGACGCGGCAGAGAAAGAAACCATCGTCGAAATCTTTCTCCGGAACCTAGATGGCATCAACAACTGGGACCTGGTGGACTCCTCGGCACCTTATATCCTGGGACCATACCTGGCGGAGAGGGAGAGCGACCTGCTCTGCAAGCTGGCCTCTTCCGGGGAATTGTGGAAGCAGCGGATCGCCATCATGGCCACGTTTTATTTCATCCGCCAGGGCCGCTATGGGGAAACCCTGTACCTGGCGGAGAAATTCCTGGATCATCCCCATGACCTCATCCACAAGGCCACGGGCTGGATGCTTAGGGAGATCGGAAAGCGGGACCAGGATGCAGAAATCGCCTTTCTTAAAAAGCATTACCGGCGGATGCCGCGGACCATGCTCCGCTACGCCATAGAAAAATTCGACCCCCCTTTGCGCGAACAATTCCTCAAAGGCCAGGCCTGAACACTCGAGACAAAAAAGGGACACTTGCTGCAGGAAAAAATTTGAGCATATTGAATGTTCTTAATGTCTAAAGCATTGACAATACCCTTGTATCCCTTACTGGTAATTCTTTGGGAATTGTCTTTTTTGGAATCAGAGCCTTGCCTTGGAATAAACCCTAAAAAAGGAGAAAGAAGTAAAAGTGGCTTAATTTCTTGAGCTACTAAATTGAGGTAGATTATTGATGAAAGCTTATAGAGATAAAAGAACAAAAAACAATAACGTTATATACTTAAAAATTGAGAACTCTAAAGATAAACAACTTGCTTTCCAATTAAACGCCACTATTAAAGAGAACGGCATAGCTGCCATAAGGTTAAATATAGAAAATTTAGATGAAGTTATATTTATATGTAAGGTATTTCAAGAAAACAATGTTTTGGTTGATGAAAATACCAACAAATTTCTTAAGCAGGCTTTAAAAATTGCAGATAAAAGAAATCGAGAGTTTAAGAGACTTAATGAAAAATTAAATCTAGTTAAGAGGCGGTTGCGGAACAAAGATCCATTTGATGATTATTTAGGTATAAGCGATGAACTGCTGCCGCATCAAAAAGCTGGTGCAATCATAGCTGATATCTTTGATCGGTTTGCTTTTTACTATGACACTGGAACAGGGAAAACAGTCCTTGCCTTGGAGATTATTGCTCAAAAAGAGCGAAAAGAGAATGCTAGATTCTTAATATTGTGTCCTAAGACAATTATTAAAACCGCATGGATGAGTGATTGCTTTAGGTTTTATCCCAAAATGAAATTATTGCCTTTAAGCAAAAATATTACAATTGAAGATTACAAGAAAATATATCTTCACTGGAACAAAATTGATGAAGATATTCCAATTGAGGACAGGTTTATTGGTAGCGATACTTGGGATGCGGGAAATGTTCGTGAAAGTTTGGCAATGATTGAAAGGCAATTAATTCAAAGGGCGACACATTACATAGTTAACCCTGAGTTATTTAGGCAAAAAGTTGAGTTCTACAAAAATCTTAACGTCACAGGGCTTATAGTAGATGAAAGCTCAATGTTAAAAGATCCTTCTAGAAAAATCTATAAAGCTGTTAGGGACTTTAGCAAACATTTGAAATACCTGTACTTGTTATCAGGAAAACCTGCACCGAATCATATATTAGAATATTTTCCGCAAATGAAATTAATAGATCCTAAAACTTTTTCAACGTCAAACCCAATGTGTAGCAAATTAATCAAAAAGGTTGGAACATACGGGACGGATTATTTTTTTAATACAAAAGAGGGTAAGAGAGAAGCTGCTGAACTTGTGGGCAGCAGGTCTATAACGCTTTCCAAAGAAGAATGCCTAGAACTTCCCGAAAAAATATACCAGATTCGCAAATTAGTCTTACCTACTAAAGCAAGAGAAAAATATTATGAAATGCTTACCAATTACTATACAAAATTTATGGAGCAAGATAAAGAACATGAGGTAAATGTTGCTACAAAACTTGCATCTCTAATGAAATTAAGACAAATAACTTCTGGGTTTATTATTAAAGATGGCCAGGAACTCTTTTTACATGATAAAAAAGAAAAAGAATTATTGAATGTGTTAGATGAAATAGGAAGTCATCAAGCTATAATTTGGTGTCAATTTCAATATGAAATTAATCGGATATATAATTTGCTAAAAAATAAAGACAAAAGTGTTGTGACAGCTTTTGGCAATACGAAGGATGTTGATGACAGTATACTTAAGTTTAAAAATGGCGTTGCTGACTATATCATTGCTCATCCAAGAACTTTAAAATATGGCGTTACCTTAACAAATTGTAGTTACGCGATATACTACTCCATGTCATACAGCTACGAAGAATATTATCAGAGTCATGATCGCATTTATCGTAAAGGTCAAATAAATAAATGTACATATATTTTTATTCAGGCAGAAAACACCATAGATGAACGCATTTTTGAAGTCGTTCAGAACAAGAAATCACAGACAGAGTTGTTGGAGGAGTTAATGAAGGATGCAGAAAAGATAATGGAAATAAAAGAAAATGAGCATTGATATTTGTTTGCTGCTGGGATGTTCGTTGAGTAGCCCGGCGTCGCAGAAGAAAGGCCATACAATCAAGCAGCTTATTTTTGCAAAAGAGCTTCAGATGCTTTCCCCTTTGCAAATGATCTAAATAAACTCCCACCTTTGGAAAAAGAACTAAAAAAACTCCCCCCTTTGCCAAAGGGGGGCCGGGGGGATTTAACAAGAAAAGCGGGAGCTACTTACCCAGGCCTTACCAGGCTGTCGATAAGCGAGGCCAGGTATTCCCGTCGGGCCCGTTCGCTGCTGATGATCTTCCCGAATGCCTTCTTCGCCCCCGAGTAGATCAGGGCGGGGTAGACTACGCCGGAAATCAATTGCAGCGCCTTGAAGGAGAGCATTTTCTCATCGCTAATCCCGGTCAGTTCCTCCACCACCGGTTTCAGCCTGACATCGGATATGCTGAGGTAATCCTCCATGCCGGCGCCTTTATTCTCGCCCTGCAGAACCTTGGCGCCTAACATGTAGATGATACCCGGGTAATCGATGAGGTAGCTCATCAGTTTGTCAGCCCATCTCATCAGGCGCTCCCGGAGGCTTCCGCGGCCATCGAGCAGGGAGTCGTAAATCAACGTAACCTGCTCCATGGCCACCCGCTCCACTTCCTCAATGAGCTTTTCCTTGGAACTGAAGTGGTAGTTGATCGCGGCAATGTTAACTCCTGCTTTTTCGGCTATCTCCCTGACGGTTGCGCCAAGGTTTCCTTCCTTGCCGATTATCTCCACGGCGGCTTTCATGATTCTTGTTCTGGTGCTTGCTTTTTCGGTAGCCATGTCTATTCACCTCGCTTCCGCTGGAGCGGGAGGCCCATGGGAAAACGCTTCAGCGGCTCAGCCTCAAGCATTGGCCGAACCGCTGGACTGCGTCCCGCCATCAGCCGAAGGCTTCCTACCAGCGGTGCTTGCAGTATTCCGCTGAACCGAAAACCCGGTCCTTGCGCTCTATGTGAAGTTTTGTCCCGTCATCCAGGACTACCGTGCCGGTAATGAAGCCGTAGGCATGAATTCCGTTGGTTTCCAATACGAGCAGGCTCACATGATCCCTGTTGCTGTAGATAGGCTCCAGCTGCAGCTCAACCCGCCCGTCGTTGCTGCGGTAGATCCATGGCTTCATCGGGTCCTTTGGATCAAAAGTGTAGGTGACTTCGTCCAGGTGATGGCCTTTGCCATCGTAGAAGATCATGTTTTTGCTCGATTCGGTGCCGAAGCCGTAGTCTATGTTAAAGCCAAAAAATTTCCCGTTCACCTTTCCCGAGGCGTAGGACCACCACCACTCGGTGTGATAGGGAAATACGCCGCGGCTCCAGTCCAGCGCCGCGTAGCTGTCGTTGGCTTCGCCCTCGAATTTGTAAATCTCACCGCCAAGGTTGACCTCTCCCACCGCGGGCATGCAGACAATCTTCTGCACGTAGACAAAGTGGCGCGGGTTTTTAAAGGGGATCACGTTGACCATGGTGTCGTCCTTGGGGTCGCGGGTTAGGACGATGCGGCCGGATATGCCTTTGCGCCCTTCGAATTCGTAGTCGGGGAAGTCAAAGGTCAGTTCCCGCTGCGACATGGGCCCGGGGAGATGTTTAAATTTAATCCAGCTGTTTCCCTTCCTAAACTCCACGTCGCCGCGATCGGCGGTGCGGGGGAGATTGAGCTTGCCCCTGGTAAAGAGCTTTAACACCTGGCTGCTTTTATTTTTCCCCGCCCTGTAATCAAACCAGTCCACATGACCCATTCCGAAATAGCCCACGTCGGCCACGATTAAGTTGAGCTGATGCTGAGGGTTGAGGATGCAGTAGCAATCCCATTCCTTGAGCCGGAGCAGGCTCGCCCGCATCTTCTCCCGGTTATAGTTCATGATCAGCTGGCGCGCCCACCCTGTCTGAGTCAGATTGCCCCGGTCATCGAACAAGTTTGTTCCGCGGGTGATTTCCTTTTGCATATACATCCTCCTTTGACCATGACTTCCTGCGTTTTAAATTAATGTTTATTTTTCTATCTATTATTAACATTTCCCTGCTTTAGCGGCACTCGCAAGAAAAGGAGGAAACATTTAGCAAGAGGCAGCCTAAACATGCCTTGCTTTAAAAGATAGATGGCTGTGTCATCGATACAGGCTCACAGGAAGAAGCCATGTTTACCAAAATTAGGGGCTGGGCATGCCCAGCCCCAATCTGTCACGGCTCGCTGCGAGCATTCCACCTTGCAATCATGCGGCCGGGTCGATGCGGTTGCGATGCCGCTGGTAAAGGTACGATACGATCAGCAGGATCAATCCAAGGGCCACCAGCGAAATAATCCGGTAGACCAGCTGCAGGAAGCTGAGATCATACAGGATCACCTTGGCCACGGTCAGGCTGAAGAGAGCGATGGCCGCATAGCGCAGCGCGGGCTGCCTGCGGATGAATCCCGCTATGATCAGCGCGGCGGCATACAGCGCCCAGAAAAGAGACATTACCAGCAGGGCCAGGTTGTGGTAGTATTCAGCGTTGCCGGTGCGCCAGGCCAGGACAGAGCCGTAGCGGTAGATGTCCATGCTGACGAAGATTAACAGCAGCAGCCCGGCCGCCCCGGACAGTATGAAAATCTCCTGCGGCGGCTCCGGGCCTTCTTTCCGAAAACGGTGATAAAGCCGGCTCAGCAAGAGCAGGACGGCAATAAAAGCGAAGGTGAGCAGGGCGCTTCTGCCATGCAGGAAACGATAGTTTACGGGATCGACAGGCACCGTCCACTCGGCGTAGAGCAGTTGGAACAGGGCCAGGAAAAGGACGATCCAGAACGCGCCGCGTATTCTATGGTCCCCAAGGCGCAGGCCAAGGTAACAGAGCAGGACGGCTTCCAGGGTCCAGCCGGCCAAGATCCAGGCGCCCCGCAGCTGCAGCGGCACAAAGAGAACCAGGAGCACTGCGGCGATGGCGAAGGCGGCAAAATAGGCCCGGGGGTCGCGCCGTGCCGCCGGCAGCAGGGCGAGGCCGGCCAGCAGGTAAAATCCGGCCAGGCCCAGGGTAAACCAGCCCATTATGCCGGGGAACTGGGGGTACAAGTTGACCCAGCTCAGAATGTAGTAGACGGCTGCACTCGCAATCAGCAAGAAAAGATCAGGTGAGTCCAGGGAGCGGCGCCCCAGGGCAAGGGCAAGCAGCGGCAGCGCCAGGAACAGCAGTAGGAAAATGCTGAAATAGACCTGCGTGGTCACCGCGGGTAGGGCGAGGGTGGGTTGCTGAAAGCGGTAGATGGGGACCCAGGCAAGAAAGATGCTGGTCAGGATAAAAGAGATAATCCCCATAAAATGCCATCGTTTAAAGTAGGTTATGGTGAGAATGCCGAGGTTAAGCAAAACCAGATAGACCAGCATGAGGGCGAAACGCGGCTCTTCAGCCACGAAAAGAGCGGGGTTTAAAAAACCGGTGAGCAGGCCCACCACGGCTACCGCTCGCGCATTTTGATAGAGGGCAAGGGATACGGCTCCAATTGTAACCAGGATCAGCAGGCCCATGCCCGTGGTCGATGACAGGAGATCGTAGTAGTAAAAGGAAGCAAAAATGGTGAAGTAAAGCAGGGCAATGCCGCCTCCGGTCAGTCCTTGGCTATAGGCTTCAAAGCCTCGCCGCCGGTTTCTTTCGCCGAGCCATAGCAGTATGAGCGCCGTTGCGGCGCCGATAGCGATCCTCACTGTCTCGTTGATCCAGCCCCAGTCGTAAGCCAGCTTTATGAAAAATACCGCCCCCAGGAGAAATACAATCACGCCGATCCGGTTCAGCCAGATTCCGCCGATTCTCGCCTCCAGGTCCCTGGACGCTTTACGCGAAGGCGGAGGAGGGGGCGTGTGAGGCGGCGCTGCAGGAGTGGCAGCTCGCAAAGTCTCCGGCGCCGCGGAGGGGGCGGCAGCGGCAGGCAGATCAGCCCTTCTCGGGAGAGACGCCGCTTCATGCGGGGGCAGTTTCTTTTCCATGAAAGCCAGCCACTCGTAGACAACTTTCAACCGCTCGCCCATCTTTTGCTGCTCTTCCTTTAGGGCTCTTACCTCTTCCTGCAGCTTTCGCAACTCATCCTGCATGTCCATTCGCCTCCCGGTTAAGGATCAATATGCCTCTCTCCTAAACCTGTTTACGGGATTGCCGGCGCCGTTGGACAATGTTTAGGAGGGCATCTTATTATACCTTGAATTTTCGGAAATGTATAGCATATATAGATCTTTTCGGAAGGCACTACTGGATGCAATAGAACCTCCGGGATAATTCGACAAAAAGATGTGGCTGAAAAGGCGGCCAGGTGTTGTGCAATTATGCCGGTAAACTGCGGGAGCAACCTTGTTTTTTGGCTGCTCTCTTGATAAAATAGGGCGTGAAACCCGGATAATTGAGCATTTTTCGTCACGCGGGAGTAGCTGGCGGCCTGGTGGCGCTCCTGGACTTCAAATCCAGTGGTGGGCCTAACAAGTCCACGGTGGGTTCGATTCCCATCTACTCCCGCCAGGCATGCCCGCCATGCAAACCCGTGGGACATTGGGGACGTACCTGTTTGTCCCATTTTTAATCGCATGATGGCGGTCTGGCTCGGCAGTGGTAGGCCGGCTGCTGACCGTATCAAGGATTTTTCTCCAAAGGAAAAAGAGGAGCAAGGCTGCTCCTCTTTTTCAACACAGTATCTTTTCCCAATCCTATACCTGCGGCTTGGGCAGGCCTTCCAGGGATTTCAGCGATGCGGTGATCTCCTGGTCGGACATGGCATAGCCGGTGAGCTTCCCCTGCATGTAGGCGTCGTAGCCGGGAAGGTCCAGGAGGCCGTGCCCGCTCCAGCTGATAAGGATTGTCTTCTCCTTGCCCTCTTCCTTGGCCTTGCGTGCCTCGTCGATGGCCAGGGCGATGGCGTGGTTGGTTTCCGGGGCGGGTATATATCCCTCGGTGCGCGCCCAGATGAGGCCTGCCTCGTATGTTTCCAGCTGGTTGTAGCTGCGGGGAGTGATCAGGCCATCGAGCAGCAGCCGGCTGATGAGCGGGGCCGTCCCGTGGTAGCGCAGCCCGCCGGCGTGGATGGGGGCGGGGATGAAGCCGTGCCCCAGGCTGAACATGGGCAGCAGCGGGGTCTTGGCGGCGGTATCCCCGAAGTCGTAAACAAAAGAACCCTTGGTCATGGTGGGGCAGGCGGCGGGTTCGACGGCGTAGATTTCAATCTCGCGGCCGTAGATCTTATCCCTGATGAAGGGGAAGGCCAGCCCGCCGAAGTTGCTGCCGCCGCCGACGCAGCCGGCGATAATGTCGGGGTATTCCCCGATAGCGGCCAGCTGCTTCTGCGCCTCCAGGCCGATTATCGTCTGGTGCAGCAGCACGTGATTGAGCACGCTGCCCAGCGAGTAGCGGGTGTTCTCCGAGTTGAGGCAGTCCTCGATGGCCTCGCTGATGGCGATGCCCAGGCTGCCGCTGCTGGCGGGATTTTCCTTCAGCACCTGCCGGCCGAACTCGGTGTCCGGGCTGGGGCTGGGCACGCATTCGGCGCCCCAGGTCTGCATCATCAGGCGGCGGTACGGCTTCTGCTCGTAGCTCACCCGCACCATGTAGACCTTGCATTCCAGGCCAAAGAGGCGGCAGCTCAGGGCGAGGGCCGAGCCCCACTGTCCCGCTCCCGTTTCAGTGGTGAGCCGCTTGATGCCAAACTGCTTGTTGTAGTAGGCCTGGGCGATGGCGGTATTGGGCTTGTGGCTCCCGGCGGGGCTGACCCCCTCGTTCTTGTAATATATTTTTGCCGGCGTCTGCAGGTATTTTTCCAGGTTGCGCGCCCTCTGCAGCGGGGTGGGCCGCCAGAGGAGCAGTTTATCCAGAACCTCATCCGGGATGTCAATCCATCTTTCGGTGCTCAACTCCTGTTCCACCAGGTTCAAGGGGAAGATTTGCTCCAGGTCCTCGGGCTTGATCGGCTGGCCGGTGCCCGGATGCAGTGGCGGATGGAGAGGTTTGGGCAGATCTGCCTGGATGTTGTACCACTGCTTCGGCAGATCCCTTTCGGACAGAACTACCTTGGTTACCTTTTTGCTCATGGTCCATACCTCCCTATAAAAATTAATCCCCCCGCCCATATGGGACGGGGGGGGAATTGCCCGCGGTGCCACCCATGTTGCCTGCCAAGCAGGCCGCTCAGCCGGGTACGGAGCGCAAAAGCAGCCCTTATACCCGCTTTTGGATAACGGTAAAAGCTCCGTCTACGCCTACTCTCCCCGTGGATTTCGGGTAGAACCTCCGGGGTCCATTCAACAGGGCAATGAGCGCCGGGCTCGCAGCAGGAGAGAACTCTCCGCCCGGCTCTCTGGGGCTCACTGCTTCCTGCCTACTACTCCCCATCACCGGCTGTCAATATTAATTTCCGATAACATACCACAGGAATGCGGGGTTGTCAATAGCTGCAGGACAGGCCT
>JAAZIN010000029.1 GCA_012800855.1 Bacillota bacterium | reverse complement strand
GGTAGTGCAATGCGGCCATCCTCGTCCCAATGTAAGCGTCAAAACCTTTTTCAGCTACCTTTTCCGCCACCGCCTGCCGTCTCTTTTCAAAATCAATCGGTAAGATGGCAAACACTCCTTTACATTCACTTTAGTCTATATTTCGGAAACATTTTATTCTTTTCCTGCTTCTGCTACGGTAGCACGCGGCCATGGCCGGCTTTGCTTAGACGACTTGCCGGCAATTACCCGGTCTCCTCCTGGTACATGGAGTCGATGAGATCCCTGTACTTCTCTTCGATGACTCTCCGCTTGATTTTGCGGGAGGGGGTCAGCTCGCCGCCTTCTTCGGTGAAGGGGTGGTCGGTGATGACGTACTTTTTGATTTGCTCATACCTGGCCAGCCCCCTGTTGACGCGGTCGATGATTTCCTGGACCAGCTTTTTGACCTCGGGATGCCGCACCAACTCCGCGTGGCTGCGGTATTCAAGCCCTTTCTGCCTGGCCCACTCGGCCAGGGCTTCAAATTCGGGTACAACGAGGGCGGAGACGAACTTGCGGTTCTCTCCCACCACCACGACCTGCTCGATGAAGGGCTCCGTGCTGAAGGCATTCTCGATGGGCTGCGGGGCCACGTACTTGCCGCCGCTGGTCTTGAGCAGCTCCTTCTTCCGGTCCGTGATGGTGAGGTAGCCCTCTTCGTCGATAAAGCCGATGTCCCCGGTCCTGTAAAAGCCGTCCTCGGTGAAGGCTTCCCAGTTCGCCTCGGGGTTGTTCCAGTAGCCCTTCATGACCTGGGGACCCCGCACCAGGATCTCGCCATCCTCAGCAATTTTTTCCTCCACGCCCTTCAGCGGTTTGCCCACCGTGCCCACCTTGTTGCAGGCCGGGGTGTTGGCATTGATGATGGGGCTGGTCTCGGTCAGGCCGTAGCCCTGGTAGAGCTTGATGCCCAGGCCGCCGAAAAAGACAATCAAGTTGGGGCTTATGGCCGCTCCGCCGGTGGAGCAGAAGCGCAGGCGGGTCAGCCCCGCCTTCTTCTTGATGACGTAGAAGAGAGGCCTCGCCAGGGCCAGCTTAAACTTTAGGGAGAAGGGCACTTTCTTCTTTTCGTTCTCCAGCAGGTAAACCTGCCTCCCTACGCTGCTGCCCCAGTGGAAATACTTTTGGACGAAGGGCGGGCGCTTTTGGAGCAGGGCATGAATCTGGATGAAAATCCGCTCCCAGAGGCGGGGCACCGAGTTCATCACCGTGGGCTTGAAGGTTTGCAGACCCCACTGGATCTCCGCGGGCTCCAGCGAATCCACCAGGGCCAGCGTGCCGGGCACGTAGCTGGCCCCCATCAGGTCCGCGGAGAAGCCGTAGGAGTGGCAGAAGGGCAGGTGGCCCATCCAGGTGTCGTCCTGCCGGAAGCCCATCTCCGCGACCACCGTTCGCTGGCTGACGATGTTCCGGTTGGTGAGCATGACCCCCTTGGGCCGGCCGGTGGTGCCGGAGGTGTACATGAGGGCAACCATGTCGTCTTCTTCCACGCAATCGAGCTTCTTTTGGAGTTCCGGCAGCTTATCCCGGTTGTTGCGGCCCAGCTCGAGGAGTTCTTCAAAGGCCATAACCATGCTGTCCGGCCTTTCCTCCAGGGGGTCCATGATAATAATCTTCTGCAGGTTTTCGAGCCTCTCTTTTATCTCCAGGACGCGCTCCACATGTTCCCTGCTCCCGCAGAAGCAAAACTTGGCCCCCGAGTCGTAGAGAATCCACCAGACATCCTCGGTCTTGCTGGTGGGGTAGATGGGCACCATGGCGCCCCGCAAGAAGAGCGGCGCCATTGCCGCGAAAACCCAGCGGGGCCTGTTGGGCGCAAACACGGCGGAGCGATCAAATTCCTTAAATCCAAGCACGTGCAGGCCAATGGCCAGGTCCCAGATAATGGTGTCCGCTTCTTTCCAGGTGTAGCTATGGACCTGGTCCGTCCGCCGGCCTTGGTGGTCATACCTTGAAACAAGGTAGATCTTGTCAGGATACAGATGGGCATTCTTATGGGAAGTGCCGACAATGGTGTTTTCATCAAATTGCTGCACTGCACTCTCCCCCTGTCGCCTGGAATTGGAAAGTCTGTATATTATATATATTAT
>JAAZIN010000028.1 GCA_012800855.1 Bacillota bacterium | reverse complement strand
CATGCCCGGCCCCTACCGGGCGGGGGTGGAACCCCGCCCCTACGGCAAAAATGAAATTTCGCAAATGTGATCGCGAACAAGCAGGGATGGAACCCCGCCTGTTGTCCATCATTTTTCCCTGGCTTCAACGTATTCAATGGCTTCCTTGCCGGTGAGGTGGTGGATGTCAATGACAATAATAAAAGCTTGAGTACACTCATTTATTACCCTATGCCTGGCTTCTTCAGGCTGATCGCCGGCATACTTTTTTACCAGGGCCGCGAAGGCTTCTAGCCTTTCCTCCCCTTCGGCAATTCTCGCCTCTCCAAAGGCAATGGCGCTGCGGAAATAGGAGGTGTACTCTTCGCTTACGATTTTATCTTCATCGATGACGGCAAAAGATACCCTGGGGTTCCGCCTGATAGCATCGTTTTTATGTCCCTCTTTCGCGGAATGGAAATAGATTTTCCCATTATAGTAGACATAGTTAAGGGGCACGGCATAAGGATAGCCATTGTCGCCAAAACAGGCCAGGACCCCATGGGAGCACCTCTCCATCACGGCCGCCGTTTCCGCATCAGACAGCAGCTGCCTCTTCCTTCTCATTTCCCTAAACACCGGCCGCCACCTCCAATTCAAGTAAAGCTGTAGAGGCGGCTCACGCGCCGCCCAAAATTTTATTATTTTACATACGAAAGGTTATTCCTGCCAAAAAGGCGGTGGGAGAACTGCCCAAGGGTTTGCTCGGCCGAAGATCGCTTCGCTCAGGATGACAGAAAAGGCAGGCTTTGTTTCGCCCATAGTGATAGCAGGCGATAACCGGCTCAGCGTTTGATCAATAAGATGGGGGATAAAACCCTGTTTCGGACGATGGTGAAACTCAGAGGGCGGGCGTGGAATCCCGCCCCTACGCCTGCATCCACAGGCCTTCTGACAAAGATATACGGGCGGGGGCGGAACCCCGTTGCGGGCGGGCAGGAAGCCCACCCCTACGGCTGGTGGCACCTATCCACTTTGCAAGCGCCGGCAGGGGAGAGTGAAATCTCCCTTGAGGAAAGGGGGTTTTTCATGAGGAGATAAAAAATCGGACAGCATCTCGTGCTGTCCTTGGCAGTATGGTGCGCCCGGCAGGATTTGAACCTGCGACCTCCTGATTCGTAGTCAGTTACTCTATCCGGACTGAGCTACGGGCGCACGTGGCGGAGAGAGAGGGATTCGAACCCTCGAAGCAGGTTTTTTACCCGCTTAATCGCTTAGCAGGCGATCGCCTTCGACCTCTCGGCCATCTCTCCGGACCGTTTTTATTTTGTTTGGCGGAGGGGGTGGGATTCGAACCCACGGCCCTTTCGGGTCACCGGTTTTCAAGACCGGCTCCATAAACCGCTCGGACACCCCTCCTGAAAGCGGCTAAATCGCAAGATTAGTATAACAAAGCCGCGCCTCATTGTCAACTCGCATAAAAAGGCCTCGACAGGGCGATGGATCTCCCTGCAGGGCTGCCCCATTAACACCCGCTTCCAGGCTTACTAGCAATTATTGGCTTCTATTTTCCTGGCGGGGTGATCCGGTCGCGGCCGTCGAAGTAGGGTCGCAGCACCTCGGGCAGGATCACGCTGCCGTCTTCCTGCTGGTAGTTTTCCAGGATGGCGGCGACGGTGCGTCCCACAGCCACCCCCGAGCCGTTGAGGGTGTGCACGAACTGCGCCTTCTGCCCCGGCGCGGGACGGTAGCGGATCCCGGCGCGGCGGGCCTGGAAATCGGTAAAGTTGCTGCAGGAGGAAATTTCCCGGTAGGTCCCGGCAGAAGGCAGCCACACCTCGATGTCGTACTTCTTTGCCGCGGCAAAGCCGAGCTCGCCGGTGCACATGAGCATGACCCGGTAGGGCAGCCCCAGGAGCTGCAGCACCCTCTCAGCGTCGCGCGTCAGGCTCTCCAGCTCTTCATTGGAGGTCTCCGGCAGGACAAATTTGACCAGCTCTACCTTGTTAAACTGGTGGTTGCGGATGAGCCCGCGAGTGTCGCGGCCGTGCGCCCCCGCTTCGGCACGGAAGCAGGCGCTGTAGGCCACGTAGCGCAGGGGCAGGTCCGCTGCATCGAGAATCTCGTCACGATGCAGGTTGGTTACCGGCACCTCGGCCGTGGGGATGAGGTAGTAGTCAGTGCCCTCCACCTTGAAGGCATCCTCGGCAAACTTGGGCAGCTGTCCCGTGCCGGTCATACTCCCCGAGTTGACGAGGAAGGGCGGAAAGATCTCACGGTAGCCGTGCTCCCTGGTGTGCAGGTCCAGCATGAAGTTTACCAGGGCGCGCTCCAGCCTGGCCCCGTCGTCCCAGTAAAGGGCAAAGCGGCTGCCGGTGATCTTCCCGGCGCGGGGGAAGTCAATGATGCCGAGCAGCTCGCCAATTTCCCAATGCGGCCGCGGGGTAAAGGAAAACTGCGGCGGCCGCCCCCAGGAGCGCACCTCCACGTTGGCCGCTTCGTCCTCGCCGGGAGGCACCGCCGGGTCGGGGATGTTGGGCAGCCGCAGCAGGATCTGCTCCATCTCGCCCTCGATGAGGCGCAGTTCATCGTCGAGCTCCTTGATCTTTTTCGATACCTGCCGCATCTCTTCTTTTTTGCGCTCCAGAGCCGCGCGGTCTTCTTTGGCCAGGCCGATCTCCTTGGAGACGCGGTTCCGCAGATGCTTCAGCTCCTCCGCCTCCTGCAGCATGCGGCGGCGCCGCTCATCGAGCTCCAGGAGCCTGTCCAGGTCGGCCGGCTCTTTTTTCAGGACGATGGCCTCTCTAACTTTATCCGGGTTTTCCCGCACAAATCTCATGTCCAGCATGATTCCTGACCTCCAGATTTTGAGCTCTCCCCTGCTACATCTCCTCGGGAGCGGCAATGCCCAGCAGGCCCAGGCCGTTTTTAATCACCTGGCGCACAGCCAGGATGAGGAGCAGCCGCGCTTGGCGCAGCTGCGGGTTGTCTACCAGAACGGGGCATTCGTGGTAGAAGCGGTTGAAATCCCGCGCTACATCAATGAGGTAGCGCGCCAGGATGGAGGGGCGGTAGCTGGCGGCGGAAGCCTCGATCTTGCCCGGGTAGGCGGCCAGGGTTTTCACCAGGGCCTTCTCCTCCTCCCGCCCCAGGGCGGCAACGGCCTCCTCCGACCACTCCGGCAGGGCGGAGCCGCCCCGGCGCAGGATGCTGCAGATGCGAGCATGGGCGTACTGGATATAGGCCGCCGTTTCGCCGGAGAAGTCCAGCACCTTGTCCCAGTCAAATTCGATATCCTTGACCCGGTCGTTGCTCAGGTCGCCGAAGCGCACCGCTCCAAGGCCGACCATTTTGGCGGCGCTCTCCTTGTCCGCCAGGTCGGGATTCTTCTCCTCGATGATCTCGCGCGCCAGGTTTATGGCCCGCCGCAGCACCTCCTCCAGGAGGATCATCTTCCCCTCCCGCGTGGACATGCGCCCCTCCTTGAAGCGAATGAGGCCGAAGGGGACGTGGATGCAGTCCTGCGCCCAGGGGAAGCCTAGCAGCTCGAGAATCTTCACCATCTGCTGGAAGTGAAGCTTCTGCTCGGCGCCCACCACATAGAGGGCCTTGACAAAGTTAAAGGTGCGGTGGCGGTACATGGCCGCGGCCAGGTCCCGCGTCAGGTAGAGGGTGGCCCCGTCCTTCTTGCGCAGCATGGCCGGCGGAAGGCCGTATTTTTCCAGGTCCACGATGAGGGCGCCCTCGCTTTCCACGGCCACGCCTTTCTCCTGCACCATCCTGATGACATCGTCCAGCATGTCGTTGTAATGGCTTTCGCCGTGGTAGTAATCGAACTTGATGCCCAGCAGGTCGTAAATCTGCTCGTAGTTTTCCAGGCTGAGGCGGCGGAAGAGCTTCCAGTAGTTAACAGCAGCCTCTTCGCCGTCTTCGAGGCGCTTGAACCAGGCGCGGGCCTCCTCCTCGAGGGCCTCGTTCTCTTCCGCTTCCTGGTGAAAGCGCACGTAGAGGTAGTAGAGATAGTTGACCGGGTCTTGGTAAAGCTTTTCGTCCTCGCCCCAGCGCTCGTAGGCCACGATCATCTTCCCAAATTGCGTGCCCCAGTCGCCGAGATGATTGATCCCGATGGTGCGATAGCCCATGGCCTCGAGGATCAGGCAAAGGGCATGGCCGATGACGGTGGAGCGGATGTGCCCGATGCCGAAGGGTTTGCAGATGTTGGGCGAGGAGTAGTCGATGACGATTACTCCCCCCTGGCCGCGGTCGCTCCGCCCGTAATCGGGGCCGGCCTCGTAAATCCTCTTGAGCACATCGCGGATGAAAAGGGGATAGTTCAGGTAAAAGTTAAGATAAGGTCCCCTGGCCTCCGCCCTTTCCCAGCACTCCCCCCGCCTGCCGGCAAGGGCCCGGCCCAGATCCGCGGCTATCTCCGCCGGGGACTTCTTCCACTGCCCGGCCAGGATAAAGCAGGGGAAGGCCAGGTCGCCCAGCTCCGGGGAGGGCGGCTCTTCCAGCAGCCCCGCGATGCGCGAGGCCTCCATCTTTGTCAGCGGCGCCAGGACCCGGCTAATCTCCGCCTTGCAGTGGTCCATTTGCGGCCACCTCGTTTCTCCGTAATAAAATATTTGATCGTATTTTAGCCCAAATGGGGTGAAATGACAACGCATTTCCCAAAAGCGGGGAAAAATGGCGCTTTCGGGGGGTGCCGTTAAAACTCGGGATTGATATAGTAGGACCGGCGCATGAGGCGGCTCAAAGGAGGATAACCCTGCGGCGGGCTCCACCTTTCCCCTTCCACCAGGATCTCCACGTAGGAGCTTTCGCTGTTCCTGGAGGCAGTTAGGAAGAGGGCGTCGAGGATCATGGCCGCCTGGAGCTGCTCCAGGGTGTCCCCCTCTTCGGGGAAGAGCAAGCAGAAAGAAGAATTTAGATTGATCGTCACCGCGGTGCCGCTATCCCTAACCTCGATGAGCTCCAAATTGCCGGGGACGAAATAGAAGGTGCGGCAATGTTTTACCACCGCCCGGAGCAGGCCGTCGAGATCGCGCTTCTCTATGCCCAGATCTTTCGCCGCGTAGGGGACAAGGTAGTAGCGCTCTTTCACGCGCAGGGGCAGGTAAACAGGGTCTCTCCAGCGATAAGGCTTTAGGGGCTGCTCCAGGGGCAAATTCTCGCCCCTGAGCTCCAGCGGCTCTCCATCAGCAGTGAGGTATATCTCCCTCACCTCGGGAAAAGCCCCCAGGGTATGGCACAGCGAATCGAGCATGCCGGCGGTGAGCAAGGAAGCCGGAGCCTCGCCTGATTCCGAATAAAATGCCAGCGAAAGCTTACCGCTTTCACTGTCAAAGTCCACCTCTATCTTGGCTTCCTTGGGGATGGTCCGGTAGAGCCCGCTGTCGCGGGAGGGGCCGCGCATGAGCTCTTCAATGGCGGCCCGCAGCGGGCTTTCCGTCAGGCTTACCAGCCTGGTCACGGGAATGAGGGTGCCCTCGCCGTTGAAGAAAAGGGTGATGGGCATCTGACCTTTCTCCAGCTCGAGTTCGCTGATGGCCGGGCTGTAAAATGGCGCCGCCAGCGAAGGCTGTGGGCTATCCTTGACCAGCTCCTCGGTGAGGTCGATGACATCGATATAGCCGTCTTCTCCGCCCAGGACAATGTAGCGGCGGCCGGTGGCCAGCAGCCGCTCCACGCGCATCCCCAGCTCCAGGCTGGTGGTAAGCTCCTCGCCGCTCTCATTTATCAGAACCATCTGGCTGAAACCTTCTTTGTAATGGCGCCAGGAGCAGGCAATGATGCGGCTGCCGTCAGAGGTAAAGGAGAGCAGCGCCCCTTCAGCTATTTTTTTCTGCCAGAGGCTCTCGCCTTCGGCACTGAAATAGAGCAGGTTTTCCTGCTGCCCCTCGCTGATCCCGTAAAGAAGGAGGCTGCCGTTGCGGGGGTTGAAGAGCGCTATCGTCGCTTTAAAGCCGGCAGGCAGCGAGCGCTCCCACAGCGTCTCACCCAGGTAATTGCAAACCTGCAGCGTCTCCTTCCCCAGCAGGGCCAGCCTGCTGCCGGTGCTGTAAACAGCGGCCAGGGCGGCGCCGGAGCCCTCCCAGAGGTGCTCTCCCGCCAGCGACAGCGCGCCGGAGACCGCCTCTTCGCCGTGGCGGAAGCTGTAAAAAACCCGCCCCCCTTCATACTGCTCGCCGGACAGGTATATATTCTGCAGGGGCCGGGTCGAGATGCTCCACTGCAGGGAACCATCGTAGCCGTCGTAAAGCTCCAGGCGATGCCTATCCTCTTCCGGACGGCCCCGGGCAATGAGAACCCAGCGTCCGTTGGAGGAGAGCGCCAGCAGGTAGATGGGTTCGCCCAGGTCATGCTCCCACCATAGCTTCTCGTCCGTGGACATGAAGAAGAGCTCTCCGCCCTCCGTCCCCACGGCCAGGTACCTGCCGCAGTCGGAAATTTTCGTCTGCAGGGGATTATCGGAAAAGCTCTTCTCCCAGCGCAGCCTGCGCTCGCGATCCAGCAGGCTGACTTTCTTGGCATCGGTGCCGAAGAGTATGCCCGTAACGTTGCGGTCAACACTCAGGTCAAAAAGCTTGGCGCCGGTGAACCATAGCTCGAAAAGGTTTCCGTTATTGCCGTCAGTTTGCGGCTCAATGGGGGCGCCCTGCTTTAATAAATAGGGCCGCAGACTGCGGATGCCGTAAAGGGCCGCCCCGAGAATCACGAAGATAATGGCCAGGCCGATGAGGAAATAGTAGGGCTGAACTTTTTTCATGGCAAACACCTGGTCCGCTCAAGTAATGGTTCTATTTTATCATTAATTCGGAATAATCCTCTAGGCGGCGCATAAAAATAACATTAATTATTGTTAACATCTTTGCGCAGCAGCGGCAAAGTGAAATAAAAGGCGCTGCCCTCCCCTTCCCTGCTCTCGGCCCATACCCTTCCGCCATGCGCCTCCACCGTTTCCTTCACTATGGCCAGGCCCAGTCCCGTGCCGCCCATTTCCCGGGAGCGGGCCCGATCCACGCGGTAGAATCGCTCAAAGATGAAGGGGAGGTCCTTTTCGGGGATGCCGCAGCCGGTATCTTCAACCTTTACCCCCACCGCATCCGCTTCCCGCCAGAGCGTAACCTTGACCCAGCCGCCGGCAGGGGTATACTTCAAGGCATTTTCCAGCAGGTTTTGCACCACCTGCCGCAGCTGCAGCCTGGACCCTGCCACCATGTACTCTCCAACGGGAATATCAGCCAACAGCCTGATGTCCTCGCGGTCAAAGCGGGGCAAGGCTTCCTTGATGATCTCGCGGATGAGCTCGTCGAGGGCAACCTGCTCCTGGCGGCTTACTCCAGCCTCCAGCGTGGTCAGCTCCAGGAGATCCCGCACCAGGGCAATGAGCCTCTCCATCTCCCGGTCAAGATCGTCCAGGAACTCCTGCCGCTGCTCCGGCTCCATTTCGTATTCCTTGAGCGACTTGACGATGAGGCTGAGGGAGGCCAGTGGGGTGCGCAGCTCGTGGGCAACGTTGGCAACGAAGTTGCGCAAATTTTTGGTATAGTAATTGAGCTGCTCTGCCATGCGGTTGAACTGGCGGGCCAGCCGCCCGATTTCATCGGCCGTGGTGACGGGAATGCGCTGCTCCAGCTTCCCCTCGGCCATCTTCCCCGCCGCCTCCGTGAGCAGCTCCAGGGGCCCGGTGAAGCGGCGCGCCAGGAAGACGGCCCCAATCCCGGTGAGCACGGCCGCGAGCACGGTGGCCAGGGTGAGGAAGCGCCGGATATCAGCAATGACCTGGTCGATCTCCTGGAGGGAGGCCGATAGAAAGACGGCCCCTATGGGCTCGCCCCCTTCTTCCCGCACCGGCAGGGCTACTTGCATCACTTTCTGATTGGAGATCTCGCTGTATTGAATGCTCACGCCCTTCTCGCCGGCCAGGGCGGCGGCCAGCTCCTCGCGGTCAAGGAGCTGCCCCAGGAGCCCGCCCACCCTGACGGAATCCCCGATGACAATACCTTTCTTGTTCACAAAAATCACCCGGGCGTTCATCTGGCGGCCGAAGTTTTCAGCCAGCCAGCTCAGGTGGACGGGGTCGACCTGCCCTTTCAGCTGCACCGCCACGAAGCTGCCGGCAAGAGTTCCCGAGCGGACCAGGTTGTCCTCTCTCGTTTTGATATAGTAATTCTCGATGAGCCGATCCAGAAAAAAACCGACGATGAGCATTATTGCCAGGATCGCCAGCAGAAAAGCCACCGTCAGGCGCGCGCGTATGCTTCTAAACATGGGTGTCAGCTTTCCTCTCTGAATTTGTAGCCCGTCCCCCAGACGGTGAGAATGAGCTGGGGCTTGCTGGGATCCTCTTCTATTTTTTCGCGCAGGTGCCGGATATGCACGTCCACCGTCCGCGCATCGCCGTAGTAGTCGTAGCCCCAGATCTGCTGCAGGAGCTGCTCTCGCGAGTAGACTCGGCCGGCATTGGAGGCGAGGAAGCTTAACAGGGCAAATTCCTTGGCCGTGAGATCGATCTCCCTATCGCCGAGGCGGACGCGGTGCTGCAAAAGATCAATCTGCAGATCCCCGATCTGGATCTGCTTGCGCAGTCCCTCTTTCCTGGCGGCGCTGCGCCTCAAAATGGCCCTCATGCGGGCGACCAGTTCCCGGGGGTTAAAGGGCTTGGTGATGTAATCGTCGGCGCCCAGCTCCAGGCCGAGAACCTTGTCGATATCCTCGCCCTTGGCGGTAAGCATGATGATGGGAGTGTCCGCCTTTTTGCGTATTTCGCGGCAGACCTCAAAGCCGTCCAGACCCGGCAGCATGAGGTCGAGAATGATGATGTCGGGATTAACCTTGAAGGCTTTCTCCAGGGCTTCCTCCCCGTTGAAGGCCTCTTCAACGAGGAAACCCTCTTTCTCCAGGTTGAACTTCAGCGCCTTCACCAGGGTTTTTTCATCATCAACAATGAGCACTTTCTTTTTCGCGGACATGGTTCATCCTCCGCCGCAAATTTCTTTGTAGCAGCGCGCTATCTCCTTAAAGTCTTCCCAGGCGGGCCGTTTTTTGCTGCTGTCGCGGAGCAGCGCCGCCGGGTGGAAGGTGGGCATGTAGCGGCGCCCGCCAATTTCATACCAGCGTCCCCGCATGCGAGTCACCGAAGCGCTGCCGCCGATGAGCGTGCGCGTGGCCAGGGCGCCCAGGCAGACAATGAGCTGCGGGTTGACCAGGCGAATTTGCTCCTTCAGGTAAGGGAGGCAATGGGCCACCTCGTCGGCCGCGGGAAGCCGGTTCCCCGGGGGGCGGCACTTGACCACGTTGGCGATGTAGAGCTCGCTGCGTTTCAGGCCCGCCGCCTCCAGGATGCGGTCAAGCAGCTTCCCGGCGGCGCCCACGAAGGGGAGGCCGAGGCGGTCTTCCTCCGCTCCGGGGCCTTCTCCCACCAGCATGAGCCTGGCGTTGGGGCTGCCGTCGGCAAAGACCACCTGGGTGCAGCCGGAGCGCAGCCGGCAAAGCCGGCAGCCGCGGCATTTCTCCTCCAGCGTGGCCAGCTGAAGAGCTCGGTCCTCCTCAGCTTCAGCGGCGCTCCTGTCCCCTTCCAGGAAGTCAAAGAGAGTTTGCTGGAGGTTCTCTTCCACGGGCCGTCACCTCGCCTATGTTATTCCACGCTGCCGCCCTCTCCTCCTGCCCTTTACTGGTGCAGGGCCTCCTGGGCCGCCCGCAGGGCCGCGCCCCTTTCCACCGGGAGCCCCAGGGACTGCAGGCAGGCTTCCAGGGCGCCAACGGCGGCAAGGATGTCCAGCTCGTCCACCGCACCCAGGTGCCCCACGCGGAAGGTTTTCCCCTCCAGCGACCCCTGCCCGCCGGCAATCTCGATGCCGAAGCGCTCCCGCATCATCGCCTGGATCTGGTTCCCCGGGGCCTGGGAAGGAGTCATGATGGCCGTCACCGTGGGCGAAGCATAGCGCTCCTCCTTTACCAGCAGCTCCAGGCCCATTGCCCGCGCCGCCGCCCGCACCGCCGCGGCCATGCGCCGGTGGCGGGCATAGCAGTTCTCGCGGCCTTCGGCAAAATAGAGCTGCAGCGCCTCCCGCAGGGCGACAAACTGGGCCAGGGCGGGGGTAAAGGGGGTCTGCCCCTTTTGCAGCAGTGCTTCGGCCAGGCGCAGGTCAAAGTAATACCTGGGCATCCTGGACTCCGCCGCTGCCCGCCAGGCCCTCTCCCCCACGCTGATGAAGGAGAGCCCCGGTGGGAGGAAAAGCGCTTTCTGGGAGGCGGTAAAGCAGACATCCAGGCCCAGCCGGTCCACGGGCACGTCCACCGCGCCCATGGAGCTCACGGTATCGACCAGCAGCATGGCCGGGTGATTGCCGCGAATGCGGCTGATCGCCTCCAGGTCGTTGAGCATCCCCGTGGAGGACTCGTTATGGACCACGGTGATGGCGCGAATGCTCAAATCCTTGTCCTCGCGCAGCCTGGCCTCCAGGGCGCCGTAATCGAGCGGCTCTCCCCAGGGGCTTTCCAGTCGCTCCACCTTCCCGCCATAGGCGGCGGCGATGGAGGCGAAGCGATCCCCAAAAGCCCCGTTGACCAGGGAAACAATCCTGTCGCCCGGCGAGAGAAAATTGACCACGGCCGCTTCCATGGCCCCCGTCCCGGAAGAGGTGAGAATGTACAGGCGCCCCTCGGTCTGGAAGATGCGCTTCAAGGAGGCAGTCACATCGGCAATGAGCTCCGCAAAGCGGGGTCCGCGGTGGTTGAACATCTCCGTGGACATGGCCCGCGCCACCGCCGGCGGAACAGGCGTAGGTCCTGGAATCATCAGGCGCTTGCTGGACATGTGATGACGACACCCCTTTTCCAAGATATTTTTCTCATTCCGGCGGAGCTGTAAGCAGCTTCCTGCGCCGGGTAAATCTCTCTTCGGCCAGTTCCAGGAGCCGGCTCACCAGCTCCCGGTAGCTGATGCCGCTCACTTCCCACAGCTTGGGATACATGCTGATACTCGTAAAGCCGGGGATGGTGTTGATCTCGTTCACGGTAACCGTTCCGCTCTCGGAATCGACAAAGAAGTCGACCCGGGCTAGCCCGCTGCCCTCAATGGCCATGAAGGCGCGGCGCGCCAAATCCCTTACCTTCTCCTCCAGCGCCGGGTCCAGGTCGACGGGGTAAATGAGCTCGGAGCGGTCATCAAGATACTTGGCCCGGTAATCGTAAAACTCGTTGCAGGGGATGATCTCGCCCGGCCGGGAAACCATGGGCTCCAGGTCGCCCAAGACGCTGCACTCGATCTCCCGCCCCTTGACCTCCGCCTCCACGATGACCTTGTCATCGTAGAGCAGGGCTTCCTCGACGGCCTCGGAGAGGCGGGAGGCTGCGAAAACCTTGGTTATGCCCACGCTGGAGCCGAGATTGGCCGGCTTGACAAAGCAGGGCAGCTTCAACTCCTGGCAGATCTGCTCCACCAGGCGGGATGAATTTTCCCGCCATTGCCAGCGGTTAAAATAGATGTAGGGAGCGACGGGAAGGCCATGGTTCTGGAAAATAATCTTCATAATTACCTTGTCCATGGCCACAGCCGAGGAGAGGACGCCGCAGCCCACGTAGGGGATGCCGGCCATCTCAAGGAGGCCCTGGATGGTTCCATCCTCCCCGTAGGGGCCATGCAGGACGGGAAAAACCAAGTCAAGGGGCTGAAACTCCCAGCCCGGGGACGCCCCCCCCTTCTCAATGAGCAGCCCGGGGCGCCGCGGGTCGGGGAGCATCGCCGCCCGGCGCGCCTGCTGCAGATCGCCCTGCTCCCAGAGCAGGCTCCAGATCTCATCGCCGCACAGCCAGGTCCCCTCCCGGCTAATCCCCACGGGAATAACGGCATAGCGCTCCTCGTCCATGTTGTCCATGATGGAGCGGGCTGATCTTAAAGAAACGACATGCTCCCCCGAGCGCCCCCCGAAAATCACCGCCACATTTTTCCGCTTCACGCACCCTGCCCCCTTGTATAGCCGGGTTCGGCCTCGTCTCGTCCCGGCAACAGTGGATGGAAAATTTATTTCCCATTATAACATAATATGCTTTGCCCATTTGATAAATAATTACGCTGGCAGGGTTTGTCCACGGCGGCAATAAGTTTTATAATTAAGAAGTTAAACAAGTCACAGGAGAGGTCTCATGAAACCGGCAGCAGTAATTCTCGGAGCCAACTACTATACCCCCCTTGGCGCCATCCGCACCCTGGGGCGCCGCGGCGTCAGGGTTTATGCCCTCGATTACCATTTCCCCACCGCTTATGCCCTGGCATCAAAATACGTCTACCAGAAGGTGCTCTGCCCCAACGTGAACCAGGATGAAGAGGGGATGGCCCGCTTTCTCATCGAATGGGGGAAGCAGTTCGACGAGCGGCCCGTGCTGATGGCCGGGCACGACAGCTACGCCCTCCTCATTTCGCGCTATGCCCAGGAACTGGCGCCCTACTACCGCCTTCCCGACAACCCGCCGGGATTGCTCGAAGAAATTATCAACAAAAAAGGCCTCTACCGGTTGTCCCAGAAGCACGGCCTGCGCATGCCGCTGACCTTTTTCGTGGAAAACGAAGCGGACCTGGCCAAGGCTATGGAGCAGATGCGATACCCCTGCCTGGTCAAGCCGGCGCTCTCGCACGAGTTCGTGCGCATTTTCCGCAGCAAGTGCCTCATTGTCAGGGAGAAGGACACCCTGGCCCAGGCCCTCTCCCGGGCGCGGTCCGCCGGGCTGGAGGTAATGGTGCAGGAGATTATTCCCGGCTTTGACGACTGTATGTATGTCTTCGATGCCTACATCAACGCTGAAGGGCGGGCCACCCACACCTTCACTGCACAGAAGCTGCGCCAGTTTCCCATCAATTTCGGCTCCTCCACCCTGACCCATCACTGCTACGACCCCGAAGTGGCCGCCCTGGGGCTGGAGTATATGCAGCGCCTCGGCTACCGCGGCTACGGGGAGATCGAATTCAAGCGGCATGCCGAGAACGGGAAGCTCTACATGATCGAGATAAACGCCCGCCTGAGCAGCCTCAACGTCCTCTTTGACAAGTGCGGCATGGAGTTCGCCTACATCCACTACCGCGACCTCATCGGGGAGCCGCTCCCGGACTACCATCTGCGTGAAGAGAAGCCCTGGGCCTTCTGGCATGCCTATGAAGATTTTCTCAGCAGCTGGGCCTATTTAAAAAGCGGGCAGCTGGGCTGGCGAGATATCATCCGCCCCTGGCTGAGTCACCGCAAAGCCCACGCCATCTGGGCGGCCGATGATCTCTTGCCGCTATTTGCTTTTGGGAAAAATCTTTTGGCAAAACTGCTCCGAAAAGCCGGGAGGCTTTTAAAGGGATTTTTCACTCGATCCGGCAGAGGGTCTAAAGGGAAAAATCATTTTCCCGATAGTGAATAAACTTGCCGCAACCTTCCCAATCGGCGGCAACATGTCTCATTGGCTGCTTGAAATAAGTTGCGGTGAAGCGCTGCCGCCGGCGCTGGCTGGTTGCTCCACCTCCGGCAGAAAGGACCGGCTTGCGCCTGGCCCCGGCCCAAACCGTGCCAGCTAAGGCCGGCTGCTCCTCTACCATTATATGCCAGTATTGCCAGTTCCCATGTCTCTTTCGTTAGTGTAAAATTACTGTAGGGTTATGGAGGATATTTCCATATGGAAATAGAAGAGGAACCTCACATTCGAACAAACCCCCAAAGGAGGTCGAGGTTCCTCATGGAAATAGTTCGTTTAGT
>JAAZIN010000027.1 GCA_012800855.1 Bacillota bacterium | reverse complement strand
GATATCTGCGGTTATATGTTGCCCCTTTAGCGGCAGATAAAATCAGCCCGGCAAAGCATTCCCCCGCTGAAAGGTACCTGTGCCCTGCAAAGTGGGACAAGAAGGTACGTCCCCAGTGTCCCACTTGGTTAAGTTGACTTTGCGGGATTGAAGTGATATGATGTTACATGCCGGTGGTCATGCGCCCGTGGTGAAAGGGATATCACGCAGGCCTCCGGAGCCTGAAGTCGGGGTTCGAATCCCTGCGGGCGCACCACTCCGGCAGGCAGCCTGAATGAAGGGGCTGCTTTTTTCTTCCCTGTTTACTCCTGCTATTGCCCTTCATGTGAAAAAGGAATATCATTTTAGTGCGGTTGACATGAGAAGGGAGGTGGCATTGTGGAAGCTGACGATATCCCTAGTCCTCATTCGCAATTTAAAACCAGGCAGTTTTACGAAACAACAATGCTGCCACAAGGCCATACCAAGGAGGTTCTCTTCTCATGTCTACTGTCGACATCTCTTACCTGGAACAGATTCGCAGCCTGCTGCATGACCAGGGGGCCGCGGAGGCCCTTCGGGAACTGGCCGGCGAGCTCCAGCCCTACGATCTTTCTGAGCTTTTAACCAAGCTGGAGGACGAGGAGCAGCTTCTTTTCCTGGCTGCTCTGCCCCCGGCAATAGCCGCGGAGACGCTGGAGTACTTTGATCCGGTAGAGCAGTACCACTTTCTCGACCACCTCGATCCTGAAGTTGCCGCCCGCATACTGAACCTCATGCCGAGCGACGCGGTGGTGGAACTCTTTACGGCGTTGCACCCCCGCCAGACGGAGCAGCTCTTTGCCCTGCTGGAAGAGCCCTTTCACGAGCAGATCCGGAACCAGATGTCCTATCCTGAAAACAGCGCCGGCAGCCTGGCCTCGGTGGACTATATCGCCGCCCGCCGCTGGTGGACGGTGGAGCAGACCCTCTCGCACATGCGCAAGGTGCAGGCCACGGCCGAGTTGTTCAACTATGTTTACGTTCTCGGGCCCCTGGGCGAACTGGTTGGCGTTATCTCCCTGCGGCAGCTCATCCTGGCCGATCCGGACACGCGCCTGGATGAGATCATGGTGCAGAAGCTGATCACCGTGCCCGCCGAACTGGACCAGGAGCAGGCTGCCCGGCTCGTAGCCAACTACGACCTCATCGCCCTGCCAGTAATCAGCAGTACCGGCAAAATGGTGGGCATACTCACCGTAGACGATGTCGTCGATGTAATCGAAGAGGAAGCCACCGAAGATATCCACCTCCTGGGCGGCAGCGGGCCGGTGGAAACCCCTTACTTTAAAACGAGCCTGGCCACCTTCTTCCGCAAAAGGTTTGTCTGGCTGCTGCTTCTCTTCGTGGCCCAGGCGTTTACGGGTAACATTCTCCGCCATTACGAGGGCCTGCTTGCCCAGGTCGTAGCCTTATCCTTTTTCATCCCCCTGCTCACCGGCACCGCCGGCAACGCCGGCACCCAGACTTCGACCATGGTCATAAGGGCGCTGTCGATGGGGGAGATCCGCGCCGGAGATTTCTTGAAGGTTATCTGGCGGGAACTGCGGCTCGGGCTGGCCCTGGCCCTGCCCATGGCCGCGATTACCTTCCTGCGCGCCCTCTTGCTGGGCAGCTCAACTTACATGGGCTTTACCGTGGCCACCACCATCCTGGTTACGATCACGGTAAGCTCAACCATCGGCGCCATCATGCCCATTGTGGGTAAAAAACTGAACATCGATCCGGCAGTTTTCTCCTCGCCCATGATCACCACGGTGATGGATTCCTTGGGCTTAATCATCTATTTCCAGTTTGCTCGCCTTATCCTGGGCTTTTAAAATGGGACCGTAAAAGACAGGGCTGCGGATGAGCCCACTCCCCTTCCAGAGGCGCTGCCTCTCCCGCAGCCCTAAAAAACATTCCTGATGGAGGGCACTTCCGTATCTTTGATTCTTTTGGCCAAGCGCTTGGCCACGGCCACTTCCACCAGCAGGTCCGCCTTTCTGCGCAGCTTGATGAGCTGAACCACCCTGGTCAGCGATTCATCAAGCTGGTCCACATGGCGATGGTCCATGATCGGAGTCCAGGAAGCATCTGTCCGGGCCCAGATTTTTTGAAGCTCCTCCGATTCCCGGGAAGCGGCATCCCAATCGTCCTCCTCCACGGCCCGGTGAATCCGCTGCAGGCTCTCCTGCAGCTGATGGTACAAGGCGTTGGTGTAAGCAAACATGATTATGGATCCGGCGAGGATGACAAGGAAGAAGGCCGCCGTGAGCCATACCGTCCTCACCGCATTTTCTGCTCCTTTCGCTGCACGTAGAGCTGCCCTTCCGTGTCCAGGCTGGCAAAAAGAACTTCCTTAACGTCCTCGATGCCACGCTTCTTCAGCTCGTTCTGCAGCCAGAGCAGGTCCAGCTTTATCTTGGCCAGGTTTTCATGGTTCACATTCCCATCCACGATGAGGGGATGCGGTAGTCCTTCGTATTTCGTCTCAATCTGCAGATCGCGCGGCTGCAGCGGCCGGCACTGCGACTTGGGGATGACGCTGAGCTCGCCGTTTGTTTCAAAGATGGCAAACTCTACGTCGTTGATATTGTGATAGCCGCAGATGCGCAGCTGCTCGAGCAGATCGTTAATGTTCAGGTGCATATTGCGCAGCTCCGATTCGACGATTTTGCCGTTTTGGATGATGATGCTTGGCCGCCCGCAGACCAGCGTGCGCACCTTCTCGCTTCTCTGGGCGGCGTAGGAGGTGAGCACCTGGAAGACCATGAGCAGGATAATGGGGATAATGCTGTTGAAAAGGGGAATGGCAATATCCTCCATGGGGATGGCGGCCAGCGCGGAGATCATGATCAAGACCACCAGCTCATAGGGCTGCAGCTCGCCGATCTGCCGCTTCCCCATGATGCGCATGGAGATGATCACCAGCGCAAACAAGATTAGCGTCCTGAACATGACCACGAACATCCTGATTCGCCCCTTAAAGTATTCCTTAAAACGATGGCATAAACGCTCTAGTTATAGCATAAGAAAAAAGAAGCCGTTCATACACAGCCGGTTAGGTGCCCGAGCCGGGCCGCCTGGCGCGCCACTTTGCGAAAGCTGCAATTTTAAGGCCTCCAGCGGCAGGATAACCAGTCTCTTTAAAGAATTCAAGCAAATAAGCTGCAATTACGCCTCAAAAGGAGTATGGTTATGGAACATTCAAGTAAAATTGGCGACTACCTGGTATGGGCTATCCTCGCCACCATCTTCTGCTGCCTGCCTTTCGGCATCGTGGCCATTGTTTATGCGGCCCAGGCCAAGGGCCACCTTTCATCGGGCGACTTTGAGGCGGCGGAAGAGGCTGCCTCCAAGGCCCGGACATGGTGCCTGGCGGCGACGCTGACTGGCCTGGGCGTTGTATTAATCTACCTGCTTATTAGCTGCGCAGGAATGCCCCTGTACATGGACTTCTAGCGCCAGGCCTTTTCCTCTTCAGGGAGGTTATGGAGGATTCTGTTTCCAGGACACGAATTGTATGGGGAATTAATGGTTAAAGGAGAAGGGAAATGAGCGAACGCGAATCGAAAATTTGCGGCTACTGCGGAGGTGAGATTACCCCTCGCCATAACCTGGTCATCTGCAGCGGCTGCAACAAGGCCTACCACATGCACTGCTGGGACAAAAGCGGTCGCTGCCAGACCGACGGCTGCGAGGGCAAGCCTGTCTACCACCCGGCCCCCGAACCGGAGGCGCAGGCGCCGCGGCAGGCTTCGTCCATGGCTAAGGATGTGCCGAACTACCTGGCATGGGCCATCCTGGCCACCATTTTCTGCTGCCAGCCTCTTGGGATTGTGGCCATTGTTTTCGCAGCGCAGGCCAGCAGCAGCCTTGCAGCAGGCAACTACGAAGCTGCCCTGAAAACTTCTACCATGGCAAGAAACTGGTGCCTGGCGGCAACCGTCGTCGGCGTGGTCTGGATCGTGCTGGTCTCGATAGCAGCTTTCGTCCTGGCGTTCATCACAGAAGGCATTGTCATGAGCATTTAGCAGAGAGGAACCCAATCTTGAAACTCTTCAGCGTACGGCCTCCGGCTGCAGCCGGCCGAAAAGAGAGGCTGTTGGCCCTGCTCCTGGTTTCGATAGCGGCAGGAGGGCTGCTCTACTTTCTCACATACAACCCGGAAGCGCCGCTCATACAGACGCCCCCCTGCCTCTTTCGAACCCTCACCGGCCTTTACTGCCCGGGATGCGGCAGCCGCAGCGCCCTCATCCAGCTGGCCCGCGGCAACCTTTACGCCGCCTGGCGCTTAAATCCCCTGCTCATCCTTTTCTTGCCGGCGGCGGTTCTCTTTCTCCTCTCGCAAGTAAAGATCCTCCTTACGGGGCGCTCCCTCCCCCGCCTTTTCCTTCACCCCGCCTTGACCTGGGCCATTTTCTTCATCATCCTGGCCTACTGGATATGCCGTAACATCCCCCTCTACCCCTTCACCCTGCTGCAGCCGGTCATCGTAAATTGACCGTTAAGTTAAGTGATGCTATGATAGAATCAACTATGATATGATGCAGACGGCATAGAAAGAAAAGAGGTCCTATCTTGCGTACCATCGCCCTGGCCTGCGAAACGATCAGCGACGAGATCAAGCTCGCCGCGGAACAGGTGGGCTCGCGGATCCCCATCCGCTGGATTGAGTCGGGCCTGCACAACTCTCCCGAAAGATTGCGCCAATACCTTCAGCAGGAGATCTCCTCGGTAGAACAGCTCAACCCGGAAAATATTCTCCTGCTTTTTGGCTACTGCGGCAACGCCCTGCTGGGCCTGGTCTCGGCAAAATGCCGCCTGGTCATCCCCCGCGTTGACGATTGCATTTCGCTCCTGCTTGGTGGGAACAGGAGGCGCAATGAGCTGAGCCGTGAGGCCATGGCCTACTACCTCACCAAGGGCTGGCTCCGCCATGAAAACAACCTCTGGCACGAATACCACCACTGCCTGGAAAAATTCGGCCCGGAGCGCAGCCGCCAGATCTTCGGGCTAATGCTGGGCAAATACAAAAATTTAAACGTGATTAAAACCGGCGCCTACGACCTGGAGGATATACTGCCGCAAACCAGGGAGCTTGCCCGCGCTCTCAACTTGCGGCACCAGGTCATCGACGGATCCCTGGAGTTGATTCATAAAGCGTTGCGCGAAGAGTGGGACGAGGACTTTGCCATCATTGAACCTGGGGCCCCGGTCACCCTGGAAATGTTGCACCTCCTGCCGGCGCCGCTGCCGCAGGCCGATAGCGGAAACTAATCGGCCGGCGGTTTTTTTATTCGCTGCGCCGGAGTGAAAATTATAAAAAAATAATCAAACGGAGTTGTCGCTAAGTCATGAAAGTTAAGATTAGTTTTATGACCGCTTCGGGCCTTAAATCGGAAGTGACAGTGGATAGGGGCACAAATCTGCTCGAGGCTGCCGCCCGCGCCGGGATGGCCGTGGAAGGCAACTGCGGCGGAAAGGGCAGCTGCGGGAAATGCAAAGTAAGGCTCCGCAAAAAACTGCCGGGGGAGCCTTTCGATGTGGAAAAAAAGTTTTTGTCGCCCGCCGAGCTGGCAGAGGGCTGGGTTCTCGCCTGCCGGAGAACGGCCGACGAAGATATGGAGGTGGAGGTGCCGGAGCAGAGTGACGCCTTCAGGCGCAAAATCTCCTTGACCGAGGAAGAACCGGCCGTCGAGCTGGAACCCGCCGTGCGCAAAATCGAGCTCGCCCTCGAGCAGCCCACGGTAGAGGATCAGACTCCCGACCTGGAAAGGCTGCTGCGCCGGCTGCCGGAGAAGCACGTGCGCGTTCCACTGCGCCTCCTGGCCAAACTGCCGCAGGTTATGCGAGAGGACAACTTTGCCGTCACCGCGGTAGTGTCGGCAGAGAGGCTCATTGCCGTAGAACCGGGGCGGACGGCGGAGCGCCTTTACGGGGTGGCTTTTGATATCGGCACCACCACCATTATGGGTTCACTGCACGATCTTAACAGCGGCAGGGCGCTGGCCGTGGGGGCAGCCACCAATCCCCAGAACGTCTACGGCGCCGACGTCATCTCGCGGATCACCTATGCCTCGGGCGGCCCCGACAATCTCAAGCGGCTGCAGCAAAAGGTCATCGAGGCACTTAACGGGATCATCAAAGAGCTGGCCCGGAAAGCGGGCATCAAGCGGCATGAAATCTACGAGGCTACCGCGGTGGGCAACACCACCATGAGCCATCTCTTCCTGGGGGTTGATCCCACCTACCTCGCCCCCGCTCCTTTCATCCCCGCCTTCCGCCGGGCGATTGCCGTGGAGGCCGCTGAAATAGGGCTGGATATAAACCCTGGTGGGCAAGTGGTGGTTCTGCCCAATATAGCCGGCTACGTGGGCTCCGACACCGTAGGGGTGATCCTCGCCACCGGGCTGGAGAAGCGCCGCGACCGCTGCGCCGTCATCGACATCGGCACCAACGGCGAGCTGGCCCTGGCCGCCGGGGGGCGGATCCTGACCTGCTCCACGGCCGCGGGACCGGCTTTCGAGGGAGCCCAGATCAAGTACGGCATGCGGGCGGCGGATGGAGCCATCGAGGCGGTGCGGATTGAAGATGGAGAGGTTATCCTTAAGGTAATCGGCGACGCCCCGCCGCGGGGCATCTGCGGCTCGGGGCTCATAGACGCTGCCGCCGCCCTGCTGAAAGCAGGGGTGCTGGAACCCTCCGGCCGCCTGGTGGACCCGGAAACGAGTGGAGCGCACCTGCCTCCGTCGCTGAAGGCGCGGTTGCGCCCCGGCAAAGGCGGTTTTGAATTCATCCTGGCGGGGAAGGAAATTGCCGCCGGCGGAGAAGACATCGTCCTCACGCAGCCCGACCTGCGCGAGCTGCAGCTGGCCAAGGGGGCCATCTACGCCGGGCTGCAGATCCTGCTGAAGGATGTGGGTCTCACGGAAGCCGACCTCGACGAGGTGCTGCTGGCCGGCGCCTTCGGCAACTACATCCGCAAGGAGAGCGCCCGGGCTATTGGGCTGCTGCCGGCGATTCCCCTGGAAAAGATCACCCCGGTGGGCAATGCCGCCGGGCGCGGCGCGAGAATGGCGCTGCTGTCAAAAAAAGAGCGCGCCCGCGCCGAGGCGCTGCTCGACCTGGTGGAGCACGTGGAATTATCCGCCAGGCGCGATTTCCAGGAAGCCTTCATCAAGGCCCTGGCTTTCGTTAGTGTAAAATTACTGTAGGGTTATGGAGGATATTTCCATATGGAAATAGAAGAGGAACCTCACATTCGAACAAACCCCCAAAGGAGGTCGAGGTTCCTCATGGAAATAGTTCGTTTAGT
>JAAZIN010000026.1 GCA_012800855.1 Bacillota bacterium | reverse complement strand
GATTTTTGATGGGCAAAGTTACAGGATCAAAAATTCTTTAATGAAAAATTACACGTAAATTCCCCTGGGTGGCTGCTGCAGAAGGTGTCTGCAAAAACAGGGAAAAAGTACTTGCAAAAAACACCGAATGGGTCAAGTAAGGCTGGATGAGAGGCCAACGGAAAAATGAGGCGAAAATCTGGGTCGCGATTGAGGTCTCCATGGGGCGATCGAGAGAGCAACGGATTTTTTCAGGCGATTCCGTGCAAAAAATGTCTCCAGTTGGTCTCCAGTTGGTCTCCAGGAGACAATATAGGATATATTACAAATATATGTTACATTATGCCAGCCAGGAAACCCCTGATATATAAGGCTTTTGGCGTGTCAGCCTTAAAAAAATGGTGCGCCTGGGAGGATTCGAACCCCCGACCCGCGGATTAGAAGTCCGCTGCTCTATCCACTGAGCTACAGGCGCGCGCATTATTATATTACCCCGGTGAAGGCAAAAAATCAATAAGATATGTGCCCCCCCAATAGACGTGTTGAAATGCTCGCTGTGCCGGCGGGCATGATGCTTCATAATGGAATCAGCTGTGCCGGAGTGCGTTTATGCTTAAAGCTTCAAAAGCTGCTGCTTGAGAATATTCACAGGCGGTGTAAGATAATTAAGCCAAGGGCGTCTTATTGGCAGGAGGAGAAAAAGTGCCGGAGATCGAGGATGTATACAACGCCTATTTTAAAGATGTCTACCTCTACATATGGAGTTTGTCCGGCGATAGGCATGTAGCTGAGGATATTACAGCCGAAACATTTCTGAAGGCCATCAAATCGATAGACAGCTTTAAGGGCAACTGCGACATACGGGTATGGTTGTGCCAGATTGCCAAAAACAGCTACTATTCTTACCTGCGCAGGAAGAAGAAGCTTGTGGAGATGGAGACGCTTCCGGAAGTAGCGGATGATTGCGACATGGCGGAAAGGGTGGCCGCGGCGGAAGCATCGATGAAAATTGTCGAACTGCTTCATGGCCTCGGCGAACCCTACAGGGAAGTGTTTACCCTGCGCGTTTTTGGCGAGCTGAGCTTCAAGCAGATTGGCTGTCTTTTTAGAAAAAGCGAGAACTGGGCCTGCGTAACTTACCACCGGGCCCGGAAAAAGATTAGGGAGCGAATGGGGGAGTACGAATGAGGATATCTTGCGAGGTAATTGGAGACCTTCTGCCGCTATACGTGGAGAACATGGCGAGCAGCGATACGCGCAGGCTGGTGGAGGAGCACATCGCTGCCTGCGAGAGCTGCAAAAGGCAGCTTGAGGAGATGAATGCCTCTTTAAAGCTGCCGGCAGATACGGATACGGCTCCCTTGAGAAGGCTGAAAGCAACCTTGCGGAAGAATAAAATCCAGATCTTTCTGCTGTCTGTTATGTTAACCCTGGCTGCCGCTGCCGCTGCCATGGCCTTTTTAACCGCGCCGCAGTATATTCCCTACAGCGAAAAGCCCGTTGAGATAAAGGAAAACAGGGACGGGACGGTTCTAGCCATATTCAGCGAGGCGGTATCAGGCTATGACATCCATCATTATCCGGCCGACAGGGGAGAAGGTTACGTCTATCACCTTACGGCCTGGAACAGCATCTGGAGCAGGCATATAAGCAAGGGTCACGCCGGCAGAATAGTTTTAAATCCCGAGGGCAATGAAGTGGCTGGCGTCTATTACTACACGCCCTCCAGCAGCAGGGAGCGCCATTTTGCCGGGGATGGCGACATATTAATCTACGGCCAAGACCAGGTCCCGGAGGGAGGCGTGCTAACCCTGCCCCGAACCTTTTTGGCCTTCTACTTTTTCATGGCTGTGGCGCTGGTTATTACTTGTGCCGTAGTTCTCTACCTCTTCCGCCTCCATGAAAAAGTCAAAAAAACAATCTCCTATATACTTCTCCTGGCGCTGGCTTACATCCTGGGCAGCCTGTCCATTAAGGGTTTTTACTTCCCCTCCTATGCGGCGGCCCGCGACCTTTGCTCCATACTGCTGGTGGCGATTCCGCTGTACATCGTTTTGCTGTCGGCGAGCTATTTAATCGAGGAGTTTAAGAGGGCATAATTTAAATATAGCGGATAGAGAGTTAGGCGAAGGGGAAGAGAAGGCCATGATCATGGAGGCGGTTTTGAAAGAGGCCGAGCCTTGCCTCAAGGGTAGGACGGTGAGCGACCTGGTCGTCGGCATATCGCTCATTGCCGCAGAGCTGGACAACGGCAGCTTGGGGGTGTCCTATGTCCTGCGGGAGGGGCTGCAGGCCGGCTGCTCTATATTCCCCTATGCCCAGGAGGTCATCGGCGAGGAAGCCTCCTGCATCGCCGGCTGGGCGGTGAGCGGCGGCGACTATGTCCAGAAGGCCATCGGCTTTGCCGTGCTGGGGGCCGCCTCCCGGGCGCTGGAGCTGGAAGATGCCGAAAAACCCGGCTATCCTTTCGGCATTGAAATAAAAAAGACCGACACGGTGGGCATGATCGGCTATATCAAGCCTGTGGCCAGGATGCTCATGGAGCGGACCCGCGAGGTTTACATCTTTGACCGCGGCATTTCCATCTGCGGGGGAGAGCGGGGGGCCGTGCTGCCCGAAAAGGAGCAGCCCCGGCTGCTGCCGGAATGTGACGTGGTCCTGTTTAGCGGCACCAGCTTGATCAATGGCACCACGGAAAAACTTTTAAAGATGTGCTCCCGAGCCCGGGAAGTGGTCATGGTCGGCTCGACGACGCCCATGTTTCCCCGCGCGTTCCGGGGAACGGGTGTAACGGTGCTGGCCGGATCCTGGTGGAAAAGCGGTTCCAAGGAAGAGATTTTTAAAAAGATTTCCCTGGCCGGCGGCATCTCCTCCCTCAGGGAGTACGCCATCAAGAAGTCGGTAAGGGTTCCCGCGGGCTAAAGCTGCCCGGCCGACCGGGGTCAGGTGGGCAAGTAAAAAGGGGCCACCCCAAGGCTTCTCTCCTTGTGGCGGCTTCTTCCCGGAGGAAGAGGGTGGCATCCGGATTCTTGACTGCTGTTTAGGCGTTTACTGCTTGCCTCTCCCGGGGGTTCCCACTGCGGGGGTGAGAGTCTCGGGAAAGGGCAACTCCTTTAGCAGCTATATCTCTAGGGGCAGCCCCAAGATTGACTTGTCAAGGTGAAAGGGTTTTACCGGCGACCCTGGCTTCAAACCAGCTTGTCCAGGGTGATTTCCAACTCTTTCAGCAGCGCCTCCTGGGCTCTCACCCACACCGGGTGGACTTTACAGTTGGTTTCCCGGTTGCAGGTGCTGGCTGCTGCCAGGCAGGCGTTGAGAGCAAGAGGTCCTTCAACGGCTTCAATCACTTCCCTCAAGCTAATTTGGTGAGGCGGCCTGGCCAGGGTGATCCCCCCCGAAGTGCCCCTCTTGCTTTCAACCAGGCCGGCAATAATTAACCGGGCCAGGATTTTTGACAGGAAGTAGGGCGGGATTTCCTGCATCGCGGCTACCTCTTTTGTGGTGGTGCGAACCGAGCCGTATCTTCTGGCCAGTTCCAGAACGCATCTAATGGCATATTCCCCGTGCCGCGTCAGGCGAACTTTAATCGCCCCCCATACTAGATATATAAGGTAAATTAGACCGTATTTATCATATTCGAGGCAAAATGGTAAAATCCTTCTTCTTTCACCGTTTTTTAAAAAAATTTTCTTGCTTTTCCGCTTGCTGCCCCGGAAGGAGGAATTCAGGTCCGCCTTAGATAATATCTTAGACCAGGAAACAGGAAGTAGATGATGAAACTGACCGGCGTAGTTGTAGCGGTAGCCCTTGTTTTCGTCTTGCTGTTTCTGCGCAAGAACATGGCCCTGGTTATGCTGATCGGCTCCCTGGTCCTGGCCCTGTTCATGAAAGCTGGTCTCGAGGAGTGCTTCAGCATTGCCGCGGCCGCCCTCACCTCTGCAAGCACCCTTAACCTCCTGGCGGCGATCACCGCTATCGGCATCCTCGGCGAGCTCATGTATCACAACGGTGCCATGGAGAAGGCGATGGAGTCCCTGAAAGCCCTGCTCCGGGACAGCCGGGTGCTGCTCATGCTGCTGCCGAGCATGATTGGGCTGCTTTCCATTCCGGGAGGGGCCTATTTTT
>JAAZIN010000002.1 GCA_012800855.1 Bacillota bacterium | reverse complement strand
TCAATACCTCTTTCCGTCATCAGTACCGGGAGGCCTTGCCGGATAGGCCTCCCGGTGCTTTATATAATTCTCTAAAGCGCCTTCCCGGGCCGTCTTAAATGCCCTGGCTAATGGTGACAATAATACTTGATCTCTTCATTTTAAACATGTATAATATCGGTGCAGCAGAAAAACGAGCGAGCGTGGCGGAATGGCAGACGCGCTAGATTCAGGATCTAGTGGGAAAAACTCCCGTGGAGGTTCAAATCCTCTCGCTCGCACCACAGAAACCCTTGAAACTCAAGGGTTTCTTTGTTTATACTGGGCTTGTGCAGGTTCATGCCAGGGCGGATCGCCTTAACAGGCCTATAATCTTGCGAGAATAGGACGGGATCATGGAGAAGCTTTACGTCATCTACGGCAGCGAAGCGGAAGCGGGAGAGATGGTCCGGGCAGTCATGGAGCGAATGGATATTGCCCGGGACTTGGCGGCGCTGAAGAAAGAAAACCCGTTCATTTGCATAAAGCCTAACCTGGTGGTGGCCCAGCCGGCGCAGTGGGGGGCGACCACCGATCCGGGGCTGGTCAGGGGCGTCATCGGCTACCTGCGGGAGAAGGGGTATGACAATATCGCCATCATGGAGAGCGCCTGGGTAGGCGATAGCACTGAAAAAGCTTTCAAGGCATGCGGCTACCGGGAAATTGCCGCCGAATTTTCCGTGCCGCTGGTGGACCTGAAAAAGGATCGCTCCGTGGTGCGTGCCGTGGATGGCCTGGAGATAGAGATCTGCGCGCGCCTGCTGGAGGTGGACTACCTCATCAATATGCCGGTATTAAAGGCACACTGCCAGACGAGGCTGACCTGCGCCTTGAAGAACCTGAAAGGCTGCGTCCCGGACCGGGAGAAGAGGCGCTTTCACCGCCTGGGCTTGCACAAGCCCATTGCCTGCCTGGGCAAGCTGCTCCGGCCCCACCTCACGGTGGTGGACGGCATTATCGGCGATCTCACCTACGAGGGCGGGGGGACGCCGGTGCGCATGGACATGGTCATTGCCGGGAGAGACCCGGTCATGGTTGACGCCTACGCGGCGGAGCTCATCGGCTACCGCGCCGCAGAGGTGGAGTACATCGGCCTGGCGGAGCGTCTCGGCGTGGGCCGCGCCGCGGCCGGGGAGGGATCCATCGTCTATTTAAACCGCCGCCAGGTGGCCAGGGAAGAGGAGCCGGCCCTGGCCAGCAGGGAAGTGGCCTACCTGTGCCGCTGGATCCTGGAGAAGGAGGCCTGCTCGCCCTGCTACGCCGCCCTCGTTTTTGCCCTGCGCAGGCTCAAGGAAAGCGGGAAGCTGGAGAATCTGCCGCCGGTGGCCATCGGCCAGGGGTGGAAAGAGAGACCGGGTGTGGAGCTGGGTGTGGGGAGCTGCACCAGGAACTGCCGCCGTTACGTGCGCGGCTGCCCGCCCCGGGCCGGCGATATCGTGACAGCGCTGCAGGACTGGCTGCAGCCTTAGGCGGGCACCGAAGCTCCGTCCATGCCCTCATATTCATATCTTATCATTTGCAATTGTGATCCTTCAGTTCTACTTCAAGCTGCCTGAAGTCGTTTCTGCCGGAGGAAGGCCATAGCCAGGCTTTATGAATCGTCCCCGAAAATAAGCTGCTTGAAACTGCGCCCCTTTGTGTAATAGCCCAGGATGCTCTTGACAATGACGAACACAACGGGGCCGATGATTAGGCCTGCTACCCCAAGAATTTTAAAACCGGCATACATGGTAATTATGGTGGCCAGCGGGTGGATGCCGATTTGGTCGCCGAGAATCTTGGGATGGACAATTTGCCTCACCACGGAGACCGATAGATGAATGATGAGCAGCCCAATGGCCAGCTTAAAATTGCCGGTGATTAAAGCATAAATAGCCCAGGGTACGAGGAAAAGACCGGCGCCGATTACCGGCAGCGCGTCAAAGATGGTAATGATAAAGGCCATCAGCAGGGCGTACCGCAGCTGGAGAATGCGCAAGCCGATATAAAGCTGCACGAAAGTGAGCGCCATCAGCGCCAGGGTGGCCCGGATGACGCCAAGAAGGGCAGAGAGCATGTCGTGCCAGAAAAGGCGGAACTTCTCCAGCCAGGACTGGGGGAGCTGTTCATTAATGGATTGTTGTATCTTCATCCAGTCCCGTGAAATGAAGTAGATGGCCAGAACGGTCAGGATGATAAAAAGCATGATTTCGGGAAGAGATACTGCGTAATAATAAAGGTAGCGTGCCGCCTTGCTGACAAAATCGGAGACAAAATCGCCCAGCTGGGATAAAAGGCTGTTAATGGCCTGCACCGCTTCCGGCGGCAAAATATCCAGGTTCCGCTCAAGGCGGCCGAGGTAGTAGGAAATTTCCCGCTCCAGGCGGGGATAAAGCACGGGCAGGGTGGTGATGAGCTCTCGGGCCTGGGTAAAGAGCAAATTCCCGAAGCTGAAAAGCCCAAACGCCACAATGGATATAATCAGGACCGTCCCAATTAAGGACGCCAGCGGGCGCGGAATGGGGAATATGCGATTTTGGGAAAGAAAGCGGTTCAAGGGTTCAATCAGCGCCGCCAGCAGCAGGGCGATTATAAAAGGAGCGGCATATTTCAATACCAGCATCAACAGGTAGAGGCCACCCAGGGTTGCAGCAACAATACCGGCTAGTTTTAGAAAATTTACCAGGGGAGAAGGAACGCGTAAAATCATTTTCACTCCAATTTTGCCTCAGTAGGATGCCTACTCTCCTAAGGCCCTATTCTTCACAGGCTAAGGAAAGTTTATTGCAAATTTGGGTTTTCGTCAAACTTTTATTTTACCGTCTGTGTTTTTCGCCGGAATTGGGAAGAATCACCCTGCGGGTGATTACTTTTACATAAGGGTGAACTATATTAAAAATGAATGGATCATATGAAAAGGGAGTGCGGGCATGAAATTACCGAGGTATATAACGGTTCTGTTTCTCGTGGTGCTGCTGCTTGCCGCAGCTGGATGCGGCGGTAATGGGGGAGATGCCACCGATCCTTCAACTAACGGATCCGGCAATGGGGCAGTTGAAGAAAACGGCGGGAAAAATGGTGATGAAAACGGCGGCGAAACTGCTGCCCCTGAAGTGAAAGTTGCGGTTACACCGCCGGAAGGTTGGGAGGAGAGGGATGATCCGGCGGCCCTGGCCAGCTATATGAAAGGCACGTCCTCCTTTATGGTAATACCGGAAAAAAATTGCCGCTAACGTTGACGGCCTGGACGGTTACCTGGCAAAAGCGCATGAGAAACTAGCGCAGATATTTGAAGACCCTGAGTTCAGCAGCGTTGAAAACGTGAAAGTGGACGGCTATGACGGAAGAAAGTTTTTCTTCAACACCACGGTGGCCGGATTGCCTTTCAGATATTTGATTATTTACGTTTTCCGGGACGGCTATATCTATCATCTGCAGGGCTGTGCCCTGGGGGATGACTTTAATGCGTTATTGCCGGAATTTGAAGCCTTTATCAATTCCTTCCGGTTCCAGTAAGGCCTCATTTCCGGAAGCTGATACTCTAGCGGTTTTTACACAGTTAAAGAAACGGATGGGAATGTCCACTCCCATCCGTTATTTAAAATCAATTCAGAATGCGGCGGTAATGGGGGAGATACCACCGAGCCTTCAACTAACGGATCCGGCAATGGGGCAGTTGAAGAAAACGGCGGGAAAAATGGTGATGAAAACGGCGGTGGTTCTGCTGCTCCGGAGGTAAGGGTTGTGGTTACACCGCCGGAAGGATGGGAAGAGGTGGAAGCCACCCCATTCCTCTTCGAATACAATAAAGGTATGTCCGCCATATGGGTACAAGAGATGGAAGAACAGTTTGACATTGACGATCCCGATGGTTACATTGAGACAATGATAAATTCGTATGCTGGAGCATATCCAGGCGCTGAGTTCAGCAGCGTTGAAAGCTTGAAAGTGGCCGATTGTGACAGCAGGAAGTTCTCCTATACCACCACCTCGGCCTCGTCATCCGGGCAGCCATTTACGTTTGTGGCTGTTTATATTTTCCGGGGCGGCGCCGTCTACAGGGTTGAGGGCCGTGCCCTTGAAGCAGAATTTGACGCGTTCTTGCCGGTCTTTGAAGCCTTTATCAATTCTTTACGGTTCGAGTAAGGCCCGGTTGCTCCGGGGATAGATACGCTGCCAGGTCAACGGATGGGAACGGCTTGTCCCATCCGTTTTTTATTTGAACTTGCATGATTCCCTTTCCCTCTCACCTGCATAAAACAAAAGAGGGCCGCCAGGGCGGAGAGGCTGGCCCCAAAAAGGTAGGCGTATTTAACGCCGCTAAGGAAAGCAACAGCTTCGGGCCCATTTAGATGCCCCTGATCCATAATTGCCGGCGGCACCAGGCTGTATATAATTAACCCCGCTGAGGCCACCCCCAGGGACATCCCCATATTGCGCGCTGTGCTCAGGATGCCGGAGGCGATGCCCAGGTGGGGCCGGGGGGCGCTTCCCATGACGGCGCTGTTGTTGGGGGACTGGAAGATCCCCGTGCCCAAACCGAATAAGGCCAGGCGCCACCCCACGGAAAGGGCGGAGGCCTCTGCGGGCAAGAGGCTCATCGCCGCCAGGCCGGCGGCACAGAGAGATGCTCCGGCTATGGCCAGCCCCCTGGTCCCCAGGCGGTCGGATAAAGCACCGCTGAAGGGGGCAACAGCCATCACCGTCAGGGGAGAACAGGTCATGAGCAGGCCGATTTTGTCCGGCGAGTAATGGATGACCCGCTGCAGCAAGAAAGGTGTGAGGAAAACCAGGATATATTGCGAGGCATAATTAAGCAGGGAGGCGGCGGTGCCCAGGGAGAAGGTGCGGTTCTTGAACAGCTCCAGGTTCACCATGGGGTGCCGGGAACGTGTCTCTATGAGAAAGAAGCAGATCCCGGCGACAAGCGCTGCGGCCAGGGTGGTGCCGGTAACCATGTCCAGGCCCCTTCTTTGCACCTGGTTGATAAAGAAAAGCAGGGAGAAAAGAGAAACGAAAGCAGTGGCAGCTCCGGCAGCGTCAACGCGCCCCGGCTTCCCCTTCAAGTCGGGAATAATCTTTGCCGCCCAGAACAGGGCGGCAGTCCCGATGGGGATATTGATTAGAAATACAAGCCGCCAGGACCACAGGGAGGTGAGCAGGCCGCCCAGGGTGGGGCCGAGGGCCAATCCGGCCGAGATGCTGATGGCATTGATGCCCAGGGCACGGCCCCGCTCATGGGTCTGGAAGACGGCCGTGAGGATGGCGAAGGGCACCGACATCATCATCCCGGCACCCAGGCCCTGAATGGCGCGGCAGGCGATGAGCCAGTATATGTTTGGCGCCAGGCCGCAGAGAGCGGAAGTAACCACGAAGCATCCCAATCCGGCGAGATATACCCGCTTGTACCCGAAGATATCTCCCAGGCGCCCGAAAAAGAGAAGCAGGCTGCTGATAGTGAGCAGGTAGATCAGCGGCACCCACTGTGCGGTGGCGATGGAGGCGCCAAAAAAAGAGGAGATGGTAGGCAGGATCACATTGACGATGCTGGCATCGATGGGTCCCATAATTCCGCCCAGCATGACCGCGGCCAGCACCCGGTAGCGCTGTTCGGTTGCCGTTACAGCTTTTTCCAAACTAGCAGGCATGTTGAGCCTCCTTCTCTTTGCCCCCGCTGGAAGCATTATTTCGCTACCGGCTTTCAACAGGTCAGAGAGCGCACGCTGGTAGTTGTTGAAGCCTCAATATCTATTCCACTATTAATGGCGTACTCCTGCCGGGGAGAATAAATAACAATTCAGGGTATAGTTGTAAACAGGCGGGGGAATAGTTAGTAATGTGGAGGTGATGACATGTATTTTGTTAACCTGGCCGGCCCCATTGCCCTGGTGATGATGACGGCAATTATGTTTTTGCTTGTTCCCTGGGAACGGATTCAGAGATACTTCCTCGTGGCCACTGCTTTCGGGGTGGCGCTGGGAGCTGCTACTTATTACATCTTGCAAAACTTGGTGCAGGCCTGGCGTTTCCAGAACGCCGACCTGATTAGCCTGGCCGGGGTCCCGCTTTTTATGACCCTAGCCTGGGTTCCCTATACCATTATTTATTTTCACCTGCTGGCCCAGTACCGCACTTTCATCCACGTGGCCCTGTTAATTCTAATCAGCGCGGCGGTGCCCACGTTTTTTCACTTCTTGCTGGAAATAAACGGCATGTTAATATTCAACAGGTGGGCCTGGTGGGACAACTTCCTCTATGCCGCCGCCGTCTACAACACCCTGGCCCTTTTCCTCTTCCACCGCCTCAAGCTGGCCGCAGAGGCGTAGGGGCGCTCTTCCACGCCCGCCCGCTTAGCTTCCAGCCCTGTACGTGATCGCCCCTTTGCCATCGTCTCGATTATAAATAAAGAGTAGAGAATTAATTTAAGTCCCCTTTTAAAAGGGAGCTAGAGGAATTTGTAGATTAAGTGCACTATCCCAGTAAAAATTTCTCCGCTGCAGCAACCAGTGCAGGGAAGTCATCTTTGCCGTGCAGGAAAAAGGGGAAAACATTTACCGGGGTCTGCCAGGCGGAGGCGATGGCCTCCACCGTGGCGGCCTGCCTGGCGGCAACTTTTTCGGCGGCGGCGTAGCTGTCGGCAGGCTGCTCGTTGTACCCGAAATCGTCCACCAAGGCCACTGTGGAGAAATTTTCCGGTTCCAGGTACTGCCGCAATGTTCTCCAAAAGTTCGCGTTTTCCTTATGGCAGCCCAGGTCGGCAGAGTTGGCCACGAGTATGGACTCTTGATAGGCCTGGTGCGCCGGGGCGGCTTCAAGCCCCAGGGCAGCCAGCTGCCGCACGATGTGGGCGGTGGCTTCGGCATAGTGGTCGGTGGCGACAAGGATTGTTTTCAGCGGGGCTAGCCGCCGGAGGAGAGGGGCCCACTCCGGCTCAATGGTGGAGGCGCGCAGGTAGGCGGCGGTAAAGCGGCCGGCAGCGGACCAGGCCGCTGCCGGCGGTAGATTCTCGCCCCGGGCTGCGGCGAGGCGGCGTACTCCTTCACAAAGCAGCCGCCTGTAGCCGATGGAGGTGGTGCTGCCCTCCTGCCAGGAGGGGTTGATCACTTCGCTCCAAAAGCTTGCCGGGCTGAGGCCCAGGGCGGCCAGCCCCGATTCTCGCAGGGCCCGCTCCAGGTTATGGGGGCGGCCAAAATGCACCGCGCCTAGGCTCAGCGTGCCGGAGAAATCAAGCACCACCAGCCCTCTTCTTTTTTTGCCGCTCATGGCCAGTACTCCCAGAAGTGGTGGACCGGCCCGTGGCCGCGGCCCAGCCGGTAGTGCGCTCCCGCCCGCAGGGCGCCGGTGAGATAATCCTTCGCCCGGCCCACGGCATCGGCCAGGCTGAGCCCGCGGGCAAGGCCGGCGGCGATGGCCGAGGAGAGGGTGCAGCCGGTGCCGTGCGTGTTGCTTGTCTTTACGCGCCTGGCTTCAAAAAAGATGGCCTTGTCTTCCTGCCGCAGGTATAAAAGGTCGGGGCAGCGCTCGCCCTCCAGGTGTCCGCCTTTTAGCAGGACCGCCGCCGGACCGAAGCGGGCCAGCTCTCGGGCCGCTTCTTCCATGGCCTTCCGCCCCTCGATGGGGCTCCCCAGCAGGACCGCCGCCTCCGGCAGGTTGGGGGTAATTACAGTGGCCAGGGGTAGCAGCTCTTCTTTCAGCGCCTCAATGGCCTCCTCCTGGAGCAGGCGATCCCCGCTCTTGGCTACCATCACCGGGTCGATGACGATATTGGGCGCGTCGTAGCGGTGCAGCCTGTCGGCAATGACCCGGATCAGGTCGGAATTATGAATCATGCCTATTTTTACGGCATCGGTGCCCATATCTTCCAGTACAACTTCGAGCTGCCGGGCGACAAAGGCCGGCGGGACGGGGTGGATGGCGCTTACGCCCACGGTGTTCTGGGCTGTCAGGGCAGTAATGACCGACATGCCGTAGCAGCCCAGCGCGGCAAAGGTTTTCAGGTCGGCCTGGATTCCCGCCCCCCCGCCGCTGTCGGAACCGGCAATGGTCAGGGCGCGGTAGTAGCTTTTCAACGTCTGTCTCCTTTCGGGCGTGCCGCCAGGGCGGCACGGATGATCTGGTTTAATTCCGCAGCAGCTGTTTCCGGGTTGGGGGCCGCGCAGATGGCCGAGACCACGGCGATGCTGTCGGCGCCGGCGGCAATGGCCTGTGCGGCATTCGCTGCATTCAGGCCGCCGATGGCCACAAGCCGGTGCCGGGAGAGCCGGCGGACGCGGGCAAGGCCCTCCAGCCCCCAGCTCCCGCGGGTATCGGTTTTCGTTGGGGTGAGGAAGACGGGGCTTACGGCCAGGTAATCGACGTCATAGGCCTCGGCTTCCAGGACCTGCTCCTCCGTCTCCACTGAAAGCCCTATGATGGCCCGCGGCCCCAGCAGGCGCCTTGCCAGGGGGTAGGGCATATCTTCCTGGCCGATGTGCACCCCGGCCGCCCCCACGGCCAGGGCCACGTCCACGCGGTCATTAATGATCAGGGGTATGCCCAGGGGATCAAGAAGCTGCTTCATCCGCGCGGCCGCCTCCACGAAGAAGCGGGTGGAGGCTTCCTTCTCCCGCAGCTGCACGATGGAGACGCCGCCGCGCACGGCCCGGGCCACCACTTCCTCCAGGGGCCGCTCTCCGCTCAAGGTCCGGTCGGTGACCAGGTAAAGTTCTCCCAGGCTCATGATTCCGCACGCAGCTTTCCTTCGATCTGCTCCCGGCTCAGGTTATAGAGCGCATCAATAAAATGCAGCTGCAGGCTGCCCGGGCCGCGGGCCTGCGCCGCGGCAAGCTCGCCGGCGATGCCCATCACGGCCATGGCATGGGCTGCGGCCAGGTGCGACGAGGGGTTGACCGCGGCGAAGGCGCCGCAGAGAGCGCTGGCGGTGCAGCCCAGCCCGGTGACGCGCGGCATCATGGGGCTCCCGTTAAAAATCTTCACCAGGTAATCCTCCGTAATGATGTAATCGGTGGCGCCGCTGACGCAGACGGTGCAGCGGTAGGTGCGGGCCAGTTCGCGTGCCGCCTGGAGCGACTCCTCGGCGGCGGAAGTGCTGTCCACGCCCTTGGTTGTGGCGCCGCTCTCTACCAGGGCCCGAATCTCCGAGGCGTTGCCCCGGATGATGTCCGCACCGGCCTCTGTGAGCAGTTCAAGCGCCGCTTGGCTGCGGTAGGGCGTGGCTCCCGCTCCCACCGGGTCAAGAATAAGGGGCACGCCCCGCTCCTTGGCCTGCGCCGCCGCTTTCTTCATGGCCCGGACCCAGTGGGGGCTGAGGGTGCCGATGTTGATTACCAGGGCGCGGGCGATTTTCACCATGTCGGCCACCTCCTCCTCGGCATGGGCCATCACCGGGGAGGCGCCCAGGGCCAGAAGCGCGTTGGCTGTCGAATTCATCACCACGTAGTTGGTGATGTTGTGAACCAGGGGTGCTTCCTCCCTTATTTTAACCACGTTCTCCCAAATTGCTCCCGCTTCCACCTTCATTTTTCCTTCCTCCTTCCAGCCCTTTTTCAATGAAAAATCCACCCGGCGGGTGGATTCATCGCTGATTCTTCCTTCCTGCGCCGGTATTATCCAGGATCAGGTTCGCCGGTTGCCCCCACAGCCCTGGGCAAGGGGAGATCTCAGCCTGGTTTGTCCAAGCTCCCGGGGAAGAACGTCCATCTTTTATTTTTTCCTATTTTATCATAACCGGCCGGGGAGGCAAGGGGTGCGGGACGGCGGCTTCTTTTTCCGGCCGGGTTCTGTCTGCGTGGGCATTGCCTGGCCGCCCCTCCGGGCGCCTCAATCGGCCAGGACGCGGTTGGCTATGACGAGGTAGCCCTTTTCCGGGTAGGCCACGTAATCGGTATGCTTGAACTTGTGGCCAGGGCCGTAATCCGTGGTCAGGATTTGGGCCCCGCTGGCCACGCCGTTCCTGAAGCGCTCTTCATCGATGACCAGGTTGCTGTCCAGCCGGGTCCGGACGATGTAGTTTTGCGCGATAAGGCTCCTGATGGAATCCACCCGGGGGTCGTTGTGGACGATGAAGGAGGCGTAGCTGTTGTCGATGTCGTTGTCTGCCGCCGCCGGGAATAGGGCCAGCGTGTCAAAGCTGGGATCCCGCGAGACGTAGAGATCGGTATATTTGCCCGGATGCAGGATAAAAATGACTTTGCCCAGCAGCTCCTTTAGCGGCGGCCACCCCTGCCGGCGGACCGCTTCGTTAAGGGTCTGGCCGGGCATGATTATGTCTCCGGGAGAGAAGAGCTTGTCGCCGAAAGTGTTTTTGATTAAATCATCGAGCAGGGAGAGTTCCCTCGCGGTAAAGTCGCTCAGCGCGGGATCGAGGAAGAGGAGATCGTCTTTTAATTCAAGCAGGATGATGATGGGAATGTGGCCGGGGTTGTGGGTGGACCACAGCCGTATTTCCTCCAGGGCCAGGTCAAACTTGGGCGCGGTGCTGCCGTTGTCCACCAGCGGCACGTGAGTGACTTCAAAATCTCCCCGGCGAAAGCGCAGGTCGAGCTCAAAGCTTCTCACGCCGAGGTTAAGCTGCTCCGTCAAGCTTATGTTATCGTAGTCCAGGGCTGCGGCCTCCTCAAAGCTGTAGAAGAGGCCGACACAGAGCTTACCCGGGAAAGAGATGCGCTTCTTGTAGCTGTTATGGGTGGCCAGGAGCTGGATTTCGTTAAGCCTGAGAGAGCTGCTTTCCAGGTCAAAATTGACAAATTTCTGCTCATCCACGGGGCTATAGCCCTCATCGTAGAAGAGATGCAAGGCGGCCAGGTAATCCTTCTGCCGGCTGATATCGGCAACGCGGATGAGGCTGAAATAAGTCACCAGGGCGGCAAGGAGGAGCAGGAGAACTCCCAAGCCCAGGGCGATCTTTTTAACAAGAGGACGCATATTATTTCTCCTTATTCCTCTTTTTCTGAATTATACCATATCCGGCGCGAGAGGAATATAGCCCTCCTGGGCGGCTTCTGCGGTGATACCTTCTTCGTTAAAAAGTTGGCCGTCCAGCGGCCCTGTAAGCCGGCGATTCGCTGGCGAACTTTCTCCCCGGGAAGGGCGAGACCTGCCGCCTCAGCCTGGAAAGCTTGGATGCCGTTTACTTGCAGCCGTGGGTCCGATTCCTGCTTAAAGAAGGAATTATTTATTTGGGCAAGAAGTAATCCTATGGCCTTATCTAAGCCGCAGGATCATGATCTCAGAAGGGGGTTGGGTTATGTCTGGAGTAAAGGTGCTCATCTGGGGCCTCGGCGCCATGGGCAGCGGGATGGCCCGGATGCTGCTGTCAACGGAAAATGTGCGTGTCGTCGGAGCCATCGCCCAGCGCTCCGAAAAGGCGGGGCGGGACCTGGGCGAGGTCATCGGCCTTTCCCCGGTGGGAGTTAAAGTAACCACAGACCCGGACGTGGCTTTTCGCAGCAAGCCTGACCTGGCGCTCATCGCCACCCACTCCTCGGTTAAAGAGGTGGCGCCGCAGATTAAATATGCCCTGAAGGAACATGCCGACGTCATCACCATTGCCGAAGAGATGGCTTACCCCTGGGCCGCTTCGGAGGAGCTGGCCAATGAGATTGACCGCTTTGCCCGCAAGCAGGGAAACACCGTTCTGGGAACGGGGATTAATCCCGGTTTTATCCTCGACACTCTCATCATCGCCCTTACGGGCATCTGCCGCGACGTGCGCCACATTCATGGCAAGAGGGTGAACAACCTTGCCCCCTTTGGGCCCACAGTCATGCGGACGCAGGGGGTCGGCGTGACCCCGGAAGAGTTTGCCGCAGGGCTGGAATCGGGAGAAATCGTGGGGCATATCGGCTTCCGGCAGTCAGTAATGCTCATCGGCCGGGCCCTCGGCTGGGAGATTGACGACATTGTCGAAGAAAGGGAGCCCATCATATCGCGCGTGGAGCGGAAAACGGAGTATGTGACCGTGGCGCCGGGAAAGGTGGCCGGATGCCGCCATACCGCCAGGGCTTACAGCGGCGGCAAAGAGGTTATTTTCCTGGAGCATCCCCAGCAGGTGTGCCCGGAAGACGAGGGCGTCAAGACGGGAGACTATATCACCATTGACGGGGATCCGCCGGTCAGGATGGCCATTGAACCGGAGATCCCCGGCGGCATCGGGACCATGGCCATTGCCGTAAACATGATTCCCCTGGTCATTAACGGCCCCCGCGGCCTGGTGACGATGGCCGATCTGCCCGTGCCGCGCGGCCTGCCCGGATTAATCAAAAGCCACTAGATAATAGATGTAAAAAATTGGTTTGCTTATCCCCTGCCCGCAGTAGGAGCCATAATAGAGCCTGTGAGGTGATCACCTTTGGATAAGTGCCAGCAGGGTGACTGGGTGGAGATTCATTATATTGTCCTGGACCCCGCCTCGCGCTCCGGGGACCTGCCTGCTGAAACCCGCAAAGTGCCACTGGAATGCCGCATCAACGGCTGGGCGCTCAGCTCGAAGAGGATTGGCGAAGAGATAGAAATCAGGACGCCGGCAAACCGCACCGTCAAGGGTACGCTGGTCCGGATCAATCCAGGCTATGAGCACACCTTTGGGCCCGCGGTGCCGGAGCTGTCTTCCATCGGCGCCGAGCTGCGGGCCATGCTGAGGGAGGGGGAGAGCTGATGCCGCGCGATCTTTCCTACAAGGCAGTGATGGCGCGCCGCGGGGAGATCATGAAACGGGCCCTGGGGATTGAATACGACGAATTTATCCAGACGAAGATAGCCTTCGACTACGAGGGGATGATGCGGAAAGCGGGCTATTCCCTCGATGAAGTGAGGAAGATACAGCGCGAAACGGGCGTGGGCAATACGCCTCTCCTGGAGCTGAAAAATATTACCCGTCTTGTGCGGCAGACCTCTCCCAAGGGCTTTGGCGCGCGCATCGTGGTCAAGGATGAGGCGGCCAACCCTTCGGGAAGCTTCAAGGACAGGCGGGCCAGCGTTTCGGTCTACCACGCCGCCAAATTGGGCTACCCGGGAGTAATTGCCGCTACCAGCGGCAACTACGGCGCCGCGGTGGCCTCCCAGGCGGCGATGCGGAACCTGCGCTGCATTGTCGTCCAGGAGGTTTTCGATTCGCGGCAGATGGGCCAACCCGAAATAATTGAAAAGTCCCGCAAGTGCGAAGCCTACGGCGCCGAAGTGGTCCGATTGAGCGTTGGCCCCGAACTCTTTTACGTGGCCCTGGTCTTGCTTGAAGAGACAGGGTTTTTTAATGCCTCTCTCTACAGCCCCTTCGGCATCTCCGGGGTGGAGACCCTGGGCTATGAGCTGGTGCAGCAGGTTCGGGAAAGGTACGGCAAGGACCCCGCCTATATCGTGGTAACCCATGCCGGGGGCGGCAATGTAACCGGCACGGCGCGGGGAGCTCTCAAGGCGGGGGCCAAAAATACCCGGATCATCGGGGCCAGTGTGGACCTCTCCGGCCTCCACATGGCCTCCGACATCGACTTCAACAGGAAGTCCTTCACCACCGGCCACACCGGCTTTGGGGTTCCCTTTGCCACCTGGCCCGACCGCGCCGATGTGCCGAAAAACGCGGCCCGGCCGCTGCGCTACCTGGATCGCTACGTTACCGTAACCCAGGGCGAGGTCTTTTATGTCACCGAGGCGCTGGCCCAACTGGAAGGGCTGGAGCGAGGGCCTGCCGGCAACACCTCCCTCGCCGCGGCCATTCCCCTGGCGCGGGAGCTTCCCGAAGACGAGATCGTGGTAGTCCAGGAGACGGAGTACACGGGAGCAGGGAAGCATCCCCAGGCGCAGCTTGCTTTTGCCCGGGCCAACGGGATTGAAATACGGCGGGGCGATCCGCGGGAGAGCACCCCCGGGAAAAGCATTATCATACCCGAGCATTTCTCCCAGTTAAACGTGGTGGAGATGGATCTGGACAGGATGCGCCGCTCTTACATCAGGAACTGTATCGAGAGAAGCGGGGTTGCGGAAATTAACGAAGCGGAGCTGAAATTCCTGGCCGAGGAGACCAGGGAGACGGAAGCGTACGTGGCCGAAGTAATAAAGGAACTAGGAGGAGTCAGGATAAATGCGTCTTGATCATCCAGCCGACGTGAGGGCATCTGATTTTGAAGCCAGGCGCAAAAAGCTCGCCGCGCTGTCCGACGAGGAGCTCAAGGAGAGGTTCTGGGAGCTGGCCCGGGAGATCGTTAAACCTCTCGTTGAGCTGGCCTATACCCATACCTCCCCTTCCATTGAGCGCTCCGTGCTCTTGAGAATGGGCTTCTCCAGCCTGGAAGCCCAGGCCATTGTTTCAGCCGCCGAAAAGAGGGGCCTTCTCGGCAAGGGCGTCGGACGGGTTCTCCTTGAATATGCCGCCAAGAAGCAGGTCGATTACCTGCAGGCCGGGCGGGAACTTGCCGCCGGCAAGGGCTGGGATGAAGTTGAGGCCATGTATGGAGGTGAAGACCGATGAAATGCTGCCGAGATGATCGTGCCGGGCGAAGCAACTGCTACCGCCTTGAGCCCCACGAAAAGATAGATGTCCGGGAAATCCTGAAGGATCTGGCCAACTACCGGCCGCGCCGCAAGGGCTGGACCTGGCGGACACCCCGCCCGGGACAGAAGATTGGCCCCTTTACTTACCGCGAGACCTCGGAGCCGCTGAAGCGCTCCATACCCCTACCTGCGGCAAAGTATTTCGGCGGGATTGACCCGCAGCCCGATTACGTTATCACCACCGAGATTGCCTCGGGAAGATTTGAAGACGATATTCGGCGCATGCGCATGGCCGCCTGGCACGGCGCCGATCACATCATGGTGATCCGCACCACCGGGCAGAGCCACATCGACGGGCTGCTCGAGGGAACCCCCGAGGGCATCGGCGGCATCCCCATCACCCGCAAGCAGCTCCGGGCCACGCGCAAGGCGCTGGACCTTATCGAAGATGAGGTGGGACGCCCCATTAATTTTCACTCCTACGTCTCCGGCGTCGCTGGCCCCGAAATAGCGGTGCTCTTTGCCGAAGAAGGGGTCAACGGCGCCCACCAGGATCCCCAGTACAACGTGCTCTACCGGAACGTGAACATGCAGCGCTCCTTCGTCGACGCCGCCGTGGCGAAGAAGATCATGGCTTCCTGCAACATGCTGCAGATAGACGGCGCCCACAATGCCAATGCCACGGCCAGGGAGGCCTGGAAGGTGATGCCCGAGCTGCTGGTGCAGCACGCCATCAACTGCGCCTTCTCCGAGGCGGTGGGAATGAAGAAGGAGAACATCGCCCTCTCCTCGGTGCCGCCCACGGCGCCGCCGGCGCCGGCGCTGGCCTACGATCTCCCCTATGCCGTCTGCCTGCGCTGGCTTTTTTCCGGCTACAAGATCCGGGCCCAGCAGAATACCCGCTACATTGAATCCGATACCCGCGAAGCCACTGTCACGCATGTGCTGAACCTGCTGGTATCGAGGCTTACCTCGGCGGACGTGCAGAGCACCATCACCCCCGACGAGGGGCGCAACGTGCCCTGGCATTACAACAACATCGCCGCCGTGGAGACGGCCAAGCAGACCCTGCTGGGGCTCGATGGCTTCAAGGAGATGGTGGAGCTGAAAAAGGAGGGGCCGCTGCCGGCTAAGGTAAGGGAGCTGGCCGAGCGGGCCGTTCTCTTCCTGGAAGAGATCAAGGAGAAGGGCTACTTCAACGCGGTGGCTGAGGGCTTCTTTGTCGATTCCGGCGAGTATCCTGAAAGAAAGGGCGACGGTATTGCCCGCGACCCCAACGGGGGGGTGGCCGCAGGGAGCATCGTCAAGCGGGAGCCCGGCTACTATGCCCCGGTCTGCCACCATTTCGGGTTCAACGAGCTGCCGGGGAACCCGCAGCGGCCCTGCGATCTCATCGGCGGCTGCACCCTCTGCCGCCCGGAAAAAATTGTCTACATCGATGAGCTTGACCCCGAGGACAACGTGGAGCGGCGGCTGGCGGAGGTGGAGGCTCGCCGCGGCGCCAATGAGATCAGGCCGGAGGTGGAGTGGGCCGGCGACGGCTACATCACCTGCACAATCTTCTTGCCCGAGCGGGAAGAGGTGGCCGAGGCTGCCGCCCTAGAGATTGCCGCCAGGATGGGGCTGCAGGAAAACGAGGTCATCCACAAGCGGGTGATGCACCCGGCGGAGGGAACCCTGGTGGAAATCAAGGGAATTGTTCCCTTTGCCATCGACCGGAACGGCCTGCGCATTCCGGAAAAGCCGCAGCTCCTATCGGAAGAGGAAATCAGGGAGGAGATTGCCCGGCGTCCCCTGAAGGCGGTTTGCGGCACCGTGGGCGAAGATGAGCACTCCGTGGGCATGCGCGAGATTATCGACATCAAGCACGGGGGCATTGAGAAGTTCGGCATCAAGGCCGTCTACCTGGGGACCTCGGTGCCGGTGGAGAAGATGCTCGATGCCGCCATTGAGGAGGATGCCGACGCCATCCTCATCTCCACCATTATCAGCCACGCGGACATTCATAGAAAGAACATGGAGAAGCTGGCCCGCCTGGCCGTGGAAAAAGGCGTCCGGGAGAGGTTCATCCTCGTGGCCGGCGGGACCCAGGTGACCCACCAGCTGGCCGTGGAAGCGGGCCTGGATGCCGGCTTTGGGCGCGGCACCAGGGGTATTGAAGTGGCCTCCTTCCTGGTGAAGAAGCGCCGCGGCGAGATTTAGCCGGAAGGCGGAGATGAAGGGAACGCGATGAAGCTAGACCTGCTGGCAGCAGAAATTGGGAGCACCACCACCGTGGTCAGCGCCTTTACTTTGGAGCCGCCCCGCCTGCTGGGCCAGGGGATTGCGGCCACGCAGCAGGAGGGCGGTGACGTGGCCGCTGCCCTGGAGCGGGCCGTGGAGGATCTGGCGAAGAAGCTCGGCACAGCGGACCTGGACTGGGATACCTTCATGGCCGCCTCCAGCGCCGCCGGGGGGCTCTCCATGAGTGTCCACGGGCTGGTCTACGATATGACCGTCAGGGCCGCCCGGGAGGCGGCCCTGGGCGCAGGCGCCGTGGTTAAAATGGTCACGGCGGGAAAGATGACCCCGGCGGACCTGGAGCGCCTGCGGCAGCTCAACCCCAAAATGATCCTGCTGGCCGGCGGGGTGGATTACGGGGAGAAGGAGACCGCCCTCCACAACGGGGCCTGCATCGCCAGCCTGGGGCTGCCGGCGCCGGTGGTCTACGCCGGCAACGTGGCCGCCCGGGACGAGCTGGCGGCAATTTTTAAGCAGGCGGGGGTAAAGGCCTACTTTGTGGACAATGTCTATCCCCGGGTGGACGAACTGCAGGTGGAGCCGGCCCGCCGGGTCATCCAGGAGGTTTTTGAGGAGCACATCATCGCCGCCCCGGGCATGAACCGCATCCGCGACATGGTTAATGGGCCCATTTTGCCCACCCCCGGAGCGGTCATGGAAGCGTGCAAGCTGCTCTATCCCCTTTACGGCGACCTCTGCGCCGTCGATGTGGGCGGCGCCACCACCGACGTGCACTCCGTGGCCCGCGGCAGCCCCGAGATCCAGGCCATTCTTGAGAACCCCGAGCCGCTGGCCAAGCGCACGGTGGAAGGGGATCTGGGCATTCACGTGAATGCGGGAAACATTGCCCGCATTATGGGCGACCGCCTCAACCTGGAGCTGGGCTTCGATGCGGCGCCCCTGCTGGAAAATATGGCCGTATTTCCCAGGGACGAGCGGGAGGAGGCATTGGTGAGATGCCTGCGCGATGCCGCCTGCGAGATTGCCTTTAAGCGCCACGCCGGGACGATAAGGCATCTTTACGGGCCCGGCGGGCGCATCACCCTCGCCTCGGGGAAAGACCTCACCGCTGTAAAGACCATCATCGGCACCGGGGGGCCGCTGACGCGGCTGCCCGGCGGGAAAGAGGCGCTGGGCCGCCTCATCGGCCAGGGCTACGGGCGCGAGCTTTACCCTAAAGCGGCCCGGGTGGTCCTTGACCGCAGCTACATCATGGCCGCCTGCGGGGTGATGGCCAGGCGTTATCCCGAGCCGGCCCTTGCCCTGCTGTCGGACAGCCTGGGGATGAAAGAATGAGCTATCCGCTGCTGGCTATTGATCCGCAAAAAGTAGAGCATAACACGCGCCTGCTGGCCGGCCTGCTGCAGGAGCAGGGCATGCGACTGGTGGGCGTGGCCAAGGGGGTCTCGGCCCATCTCGACGTGGTCGGGGCGATGATTAGAGGAGGCGCGGCGGCCATTGGGGATTCCCGCATCGCCAACCTGGCCCGGATCCGGGAGTGGGGCTACCGGGGCGAAACCGTTCTGCTGCGCGCCCCGGGGCCGTCGCAGTGCGCCGCCGCGGTGGCCTATGCCGACACCAGCCTGAATTCGGAGGTAAGCACGGTGCGCCTCCTCGGCGAGGCGGCCCTGAGTGCCGGCCGGCTTCACAACGTCATCCTCATGGTCGACCTGGGAGATTTGCGCGAAGGGGTTACCCCGGAGCGGGCTCCCGAAGTGGCCCTGGCGATGGAGCGGGTGCCGGGCATCCGGCTGGTGGGCATCGGCACCAACCTGGCCTGCTACGGTGGGGTCATTCCCACCGTGAAGACGATGGAGCTTCTTCTCAAGGTGAAGGAGGAGGTGGAGCGGCGCCTGGGGCGGCGCCTGGAACGCGTTTCCGGGGGGACATCGGCCAACATGAAGATGGTCCTGGAGCGGCAGATGCCGCCGGGGATCACGGAGCTGCGCATAGGCGAGGCCATCCTGCTCGGCAATGAAGCCGTCCGCCGCGAGCCCATCCCCGGCTGCTTCAGCGATGCCTTCATCCTGAAAGCCGAGGTCATCGAGGTGCAGGAGAAGCCTTCCCAGCCTATAGGAGAGATCGGGCAGGACGCCTTCGGCAACGTGCCCAACTTCGAAGACCGGGGCATTAGGAGGCGCGCCCTGCTGGCCGTGGGGCGGCAGGACGTGGATCCCCAAGGGCTCATCCCCCTTGAGCCGGGGATCGAGATCCTGGGTGCCTCTTCCGATCACCTCATCTGCGATGTTGAAGAGGCCGCGTCGCCCGTGGAAGTGGGGGCCATCCTTGAGTTCAGGCTTACCTATAGCGCCCTGCTCCGGGCGAGCACCTCCTCCTACGTGGCCAAGGCGGTTGTTTGAACATATCTAATTGATTTCCTTGCCCATTTCCCTGAGCAGGGTGGTATAGAGGATAATTTCTTCGCGCGAGCTCACTTCGAGCTTGGAATAAATGCGCTTGCTGTGGGTTTTGATCGTATTAATGCTGAGGTAGAGCCGTGCGGCGATCTCCTTTGCGGTTAATCCTTCGCCATAGAGCTTAAACACCTCGCGCTCAGCCGGGGTTAACTCCCTGGTTTTTTCAAGAAATCTATTGAGGGTATCAAGGGAAAGATTCTCCTGCCGCGCTCTCTCCGCCAGCTCCCGGTTGCGCAGGGCCAGGTGGTCAATTAACGCATCTATTTCGGGGACCTTTACCTTGGGCGCGGCGTCCAGGTCTGAAGACTTGATGATATTGAACCCCTGGGAAATGGGCTTGATAAAAAGCCTGTTGCCCAGGTTGAAGGATACGATTACACCGATAATCACGAGCAGCGTTAGCGAAGAGAAGAGAATTATGTTGAGCCGGGTTACGGAGACCAAAATATCCGCTTCGGGAACCATAGCCGTGACGATCCAGCGCTGATCAGCAAAGACGGAATCGCGGGGGTAAAGCTGGATGTCCGTGTGGAGCCCCAGGAATTTATGGTCTTTATCCTGTCTGTAGCTATATAAATGGCGGCGCTGCTTCGATACCTGCAGCCGGTTTACCTCGGCGGAGGCAATCCTGGCCGCGTAGCCGCCGGCGATGAAGGAGTGCTCTAGCTCTATGGTATCGCCGGCAAGCGGCGAAAGCAGGCAGAAAAGGTGCTTGTAGCTGCCACTGTCCATTGAATGAGACAGTTTAAATAGCATGGCGCTTATTTCAAAGCCGCAGACGCCGAAGATATGCCCCTTTGAATCGATAAGCGGTGCCGAGCAGAGCATGATCTCCTCGCTGGTGTCGGGCAGTCTCAAGGCGGCACTCCAAAAGTAAAGCCGGGAGAGGGGGAGGCCGGGGTTGGCCCGGGCCGCCTCCATGGGCCGATGGTAATAGGGCGCGTCGCTCACATCGAATTCCAGCTGCCACTGTGCATGCAGAGGCAGCGATTTTTTACGGCTGATGGCGGGAAAGCCGCGCAGCATGATTATGTTCGGAGAAGTGGCGCTGATGACATTGGGTTCCATGTTCTTTATGTATAAACCGGCCTTGGAGTTCGCGGCATTGACGAGGGCGGGGTTGATGGTGGCATCCAGGATGAAGAAGACGCCGCTGCTTTTGGCCAGCTGAAGCGCAAGCAGCAGTTCATCGCACTCCGCGGCAATGATCTCTTCCAGCATGTACGGATGCTCGCCCAGCTGGGAAGGGAATATGCCCATGCTGGAGCTTTGCTGTTCAATGTCTCGGGAAAGCTTCTCTGCAAGTTCCACCGTCTGCAGGGATAGCTGGCCGTACTGCTCGCTGATCTCGTCGGAAATGCGGGCTAATTCGTTCTCGAAAAATCTTTCCGTTTCCGACAGGCCCGCGGTGAAGGTGCCTGCAAGCAGCAGGATAGCGATAAATCCAAGAAAAATGGTCAGCACCAGCACGGCCAGGAAAAGAAAAAACCTCAGCCGGAGAGGTATTCCTTCCTCGCCGGCCTGCTGGAACCTGTGACGTGCCGGCTCTGCCATTTTTTTTAGCCGGGAAAGCACTTCTTTCAATTAAATTGCCTCTTCCAAAATTAAAATAGATTGGCGAGATCCGCAAAGGCCTTGCCGGAAAGGGTTTCATACGCTTTCTCCGGGCTGCTGCTTTTCAAAAGGTCAAGGTAAGATTATCTGCATGAAGAGGCAATTCCTTTAAAGCTGCTTTCGTATTTTTCCTGCAGCTGGTCGATTCCCTCGAATAGCGGTGGAATAACAAATTCGTACTCCTGCTGCATTTTCCGGCATGCCGAAAGAAGGTTCTTGATGTTTTCGTCGGATATTGTCTCCAGTTCCCGCGACATAATATCGCCGTATGCTTCTACGGTAACCGGCAGGTATCCGGTGGATGCAACAAAGCGCAAGTTGTTTTCAGGCCTGGTAAACCATTTCAGGAAAACGGCGGCCAGCTTCTCCTTCTCTTCTGTGGACTTGATTATGCACATGCCCGCGCCCCGCTGTATGGCTGCTTTTTTCCCGCCTTCAAACACGGGATAAGGGAGTATGGCCGGCTCTGCCGGTTCAGTGGTATTGTCAGGGTAGGTGACCGTGGGTGAGAAAAACATGATGCCGGCAGTGGATCCTGTAGAGCAGATGATCTCGCCTGTTTTAAAGAGGTCGGTGGCATAGCCGTTGTAGATGGCAGCGTGGCCCATGGCGGCGGGCTTGAAGTAGCTTTCCCAGACCCTGGCGTACTCCGGCGAGCTGAAGTTGATGGTGTTTCCTTTAAGAAGATCTGCACCCAGCTGCTGGCATCCAACCAGGGCATAATTGAAGAGCGAATCGGACATGAAGAAAGCCTTGCCGTCGCTTTTAACCGCGGGGGTTTGCGCGTCGGTCCAGTCGTAATAAAGCGCCGCTACCCTGGCAATTCCCTCGAAGGTTCTTAGATCGTCAATGGAGACACCGGTTTCCGAGGCAAAGCGATCAAAAATGGTCCGGTTTAAAAAGAGAACTTCGGTGGACTTGGCGGTGGGGAAGACGTAGAGGGCACCGTCCTTGATGCGCCCTTCCTGTAAAAACTGGGGGACGTATGCCGAAAGCTCTACCGGAGTAAACAGCTCGTCCAGGTTCGCCAGCAGTCCCTTTTCCGCCAGGAGCAGCGCCGTTTTGGGGTAGGCAATGGTGATATCGGGGAGCGCAGGTGCTCCCGGTTCTTCATTGGCGGCCATGGTCAATTTCTCGTGAATTGCCGCTGAGCCCGAGATGGAGGTAACGCTGATAATGATTCCTTCCCTGGCCCCAACGGTTTCATTGAATTCATCAATGAGTTCATCCATCGTTTCTTTCAACTGGCCGCCGTAATTATGCCAGAGTGTTAATATGATGGGATCGCCGGACCGGCCGCTGCATCCGGGCATTATAGCCAGGGCCAGGGATAACAGCACAATAAACGCAACCAAACGCGAAAATTGCACCCTTAACTCGCCTCCTATTTAAATCACATCAAATGCGGAGATGTCTATAACGGGGTAAGCATCCAGGAGATGAGAACGAGGCAATATTTTCAAAATAACAGTTCTCCCGCTCGGCCATCACCCTGAGGATGACTTGTTCAGGGGGCTGGCGATGTATTATATTACAATAATACCATATTCAAACAAACGAATCAATGAAAAGATTCTCCTGAACATGTTCATATTTGCTTCAAAATCACCCCCGGGGTGATTCATTTTTGCCGGCGCCACTGTATGATCAAGCACGAAGTTTAAATTAATCCAACCAAAGGAGGCTCTTTTAAATGACCGATCCCCAATTCAATACTCCAGCAGGAGCAGAAGGCACCGTTTTGGATTTCGATCCCGCCGATATTGAGAAGAACAAGACCATGGCAGGGCTGGCCTACATCCTCTTTTTTCTCCCCCTGGTTGCTAGCCCCGATTCGCCCTTTGGCCGTTTCCATGCCAACCAGGGACTGGTATTGCTGCTCTTCGCTTTGATCGGAAGCTTTGTCTTGAGCATAATTCCCATTATCGGCTGGTTCCTGCTGCCCTTTTTGGCATCCTTTGTCTTGTCTTTGTCATCCTCGGCTTGATTAACGGCTTGAACGGCAAGGCTAAGGCGCTGCCCCTTATCGGCAAGATTAGGCTGCTCAAGTAGCTTGAACTGGTGGTTGGTGAAAAAATAACCTAGACGAAAAGAGGTGAGCATGAATGAAGAAAGCCATGGCTGTGCTGATCGCCGTGTGCCTGCTGCTGGCCCTGGCCGGCTGCGGCATCAGGCAGAAGATTAACGAGAAGGTCACGGAAAAGATCACCGAGGGCATCATCGACAAGATTGGCGGAGAAGATGTGGATATTGATATTGACGGCGACGAGGTCACCATCATTGGCAAGGACGGGACGGAAGTAAATTTCAGCGAAGGAGAATGGCCCAAAGAGAAGGCCGCGGCTCTAATCCCCGAATTCAAAAAGGGGAAGGTCGATTCGGTGATCAATTCTGACAAAGGCTGCATGATTTCAATTAATGAAGTGAAAGAAGAGGATTTTCTCGAATATGTGGAAGCGCTGAAAAACGCGGGCTTTGTCAACGAAAGCAGCACTTTTGAGAGTGAAAGCTCTTATTACTACTATGGCTCCAAGGATGACGGTGCCAAGGTCATGACAACTTACAATGATTCGACCAAGATGGTCCAGGTTGAATTGCCTTCCGAAGAGCAATAGGAGCTTGCCTGGCTTCATGTAGCGAGAGCGGGAAGGGCTGCTTATACCAAGCAGCCCTTTTTTGTTTAAACCTGCAGAAGGGGATATTTTTTTGGCAATTAGTGGACTGAATGTGATATAATTAAATCAAGGTCAAAACAGACAATTCAAAAAATAAATGGGCAGTTTCGGGGTGGTCTAATTTTCACAGTATATTTGCAAAGT
>JAAZIN010000165.1 GCA_012800855.1 Bacillota bacterium | reverse complement strand
TCTGTTGCTAATTGCGCTGGCCGCGGTGATAGTGGCGGCGGTTAAGCTGGATATTCCTTCTTTTTTCCACCCGGTGCCGCAAGAGCCGGAGGATCCGGATCAAGTTGGAGAAGGGCCGGAGCCGGATCCTGAACCCGCACCTGATATTCGCACCGCTTCCCTCACCGCGGTGGGAGACATGTTCCCGCACATGCCCCAGATCACGCAAGCCCACCTCGGGGGGGACAACTACGATTACTCGCCCTGCTTCCAATACCTGGCCCCTTACTTCCAGGCCTCTGACTTTACCACGCTGAACCTGGAGACCAACCAGGCGGGGGCCGAATTCGGCTACGGCGGGGCCACCCTGGGCTTTAACGCGCCGCTGCAGCTTTCCGAGGCCCTCAAGGAAGCCGGGGTGGATCTCTATGCCTGCGCCACCAACCATATCTTCGACCGCGGCTTAAACGGCCTGCGGGCCACTCTGGAGAACGTGCGCCGCCTGGGCTTCATTACCACCGGGGCCTATCTCAGCCAGGAGGAGAGAGACACGCCGGTAATCGTGGATATCAACGGCATCAAGGTGGCCTTCATCTCCTACACCGACCGATCGGAGGTCCCCATTCCGAAGGAGCATGCCTATGCCGTGAACTACATCCCCCTATTTGAGGATCTCAGCCCCATCATTGCCGACATTAAGAGCGCCCGCGCCGCCGGGGCGGACCTGGTGGCGGTTTACCCTCACTGGGGCGATATCCGCATGTATCATACCGAGCCAACCGAGAAGATGAGGGAAGACGCCAGGAAGCTGGCCGAAGCCGGGGCGGACATGATTATCTGCGGCCATGCCCACGTCCTGAATCCCATGGACTGGATCTATACCACTGGAGAAGACGGCTCCCGCCGCGCCACCCTGGTGGCCTATTCCCTGGGTAACTTCTTTACCAACCAGCATTACCTGCCGCAGGAAGGCATTCCCACCGACCTGGTGGAATACGGCATCCTGCTGCGCGTGGAGCTGGCCAAGGATATGAACAGCGGGAGGGCCTGGATCAACGACGTGGACTATAAAATCCACTGGTGCCACCGGAACTGGCGCCACCGCATCCTGGTTCTCCAGGATGTTTTCGAGAACGGTCCCGCCCAGTATAACATTTCCGCGGCGCAGTTTGAAAAGTTAAAGAAAAAGCACCAGGAAAACGTGGAGATTCTCGAGATGTACGGTTTCTCTGAAAAGAAGCCAGACTATATGAAAGAAGAGCGGTAGGGGCGGAAAATTGCCTTCCAGTGCCGCCGCATGAATAAGGCTGTGCCTGAATAGAATTGAACCGGGGGAGTGTGCACCTTGCGCCGCATCCATCTCTTTGCCTTGCTGGCCATACTTGCCCTTGTCATCGTGGCGGGGGTGAAGCTGGACCTGTTTTCTCCGCTTCGCCCGGCGCCGCCGGAAGATGGGGGCCCTCTCGAGCCCGGGGAGGAGCCCGCCGTGGAGAGGGATATCCGCACCATTACCTTGAAGGCCGTGGGAGGACTTTACCCACACCTGGCGATCCTCGATGAAAACCACCTTGGCGGCGGGGAGTACGATTTCTGGCCCGCTTTTGAGCACCTCGCTCCCCATATTCAGGATGCCGATATCGCCATGCTCACTCTGGAGACGATGCAGGCGGGGCCGGATTTAAAGTTCTGGGGAGTTTCCGGCTATACCGGCCATACCAAGGGAGGCATCCTTACCTTCAATGCGCCCATTGAGCTCTCCAAGGCCCTGAAGAGGGCCGGCTTCAACCTCTATGTCCTGGCCAACAACCACTGCCTCGACCGGGGTGTGGAAGGGCTGCACGCCACCCTGAACAACGTGCGCGAGCTGGGCTTTTACACTACCGGCGCCTACCTCAACCCCGAGGAGCGGGAGGCCGTGGACATGGTGGAGATAAACGGGATCAAGGTGGCTTTTGTTGCCTATACCTACTGGACCAACGGCATTCCCGTCCCCGCGGGGGAGGAGTATGCGGTGAACCTGATTCCCAACAGCCCCGACCCCGAATTCAAGGATATCAGCCCCATTATTGCCGACATCAAGAGAGCCCGCGCCGCCGGGGCGGACCTGGTGGCGGTTGTCCCCCACTGGGGCGAACAGTATGTGGATGCCCCTTTCGAGCGGCAGCGGGAGGCGGCCCGGGAGATGGCCGAAGCGGGCGCCGACATGATCATTGGCGGGCATCCCAAGCTCGTGCAGCCCTGCGAATGGATAGAAGTGCGGGGAGAGGACGGTGAAACCCGCTCTGTCCCGGTGATCTACTCCCTGGGCAACTTCTATACGGACCAGCATTACCCCTCTACACCCACCGACCTGGTGGAATTCGGCATGCTGCTCACGCTGGAGCTCTCCAAGGACATGGATAGCGGCAAGGCCTGGGTCAGCGGCGTTGACTACGATATCCACTGGTGCTACCGCAACTGGCGCCACCGCATGCTGCTCCTCTCCGAGGTCTTTGCCGAGGGGCCTGAAAAATTCAACCTCAGCCAGTCTCAGCTGGAATGGCTCAAGGATAAATACCGCCAGAACATCGAGATCATCGAGCGCTACGGCTTCTCCGAAAGATAAAATCCCCCTTACCCCCTATAAAAAGGGGGGCCTTTACTCTTACGCAAGGTTGTGGGGCTGGCTCCAAAGACAGGCGGGCGGAGGGGACAAAAGCCGTTTCTGCTAACTAGTTAAATAGTCACAATGGCATTACGGGAAAAGGGGCTGCCTGGTGGGGCAGCCCCGGGTGCTTTGCATTTACGGCGGTTTACCGCAGGCGGGCTGGAGACATGAGGGAGGCGAGCTCCGCGGCCCTCTTCTGCCGGCAGTTTTCGCAGAGGCGGTCCCCGCCATACCTGTCCGGCGCCACCTTCAGCCTGGCCCTGTAGAAGGCTAGCTGCTCCGCGGTGGCAAAAGGCCGGCCGCAGTTCGAGCAGGGCACCATCTCGAATTCCCGGTTCCAGATGATGCGCTTGCCCTCCTTCTCCAGGACCTTGATGGCCCCCGTGGGGCAGATGGCGGCACAGGCGGCGCAGCCGATGCATTCCTCCGCCGGCTCTTCAAAGAGGGTGGCCACCTTCTTGGTTACACCCCTGTTCACAGCATAGATGGCCCCGGCCCCGAGTTGCTCGCAGGCCCTGACGCAGAGATTGCAGAGGATGCACTCTTCTTGGGGATCGCTCTCGAAGCGCGCCACCTCCGTAACGCCGTACTCGCGGGCCAGTTTCTTGATGGTCTCGTTTTGCGGCGTCCGGGCCAGGAGCAGCATGAGCAGTGTCTTCCGCAGGGACCTGATTTTTTCGGTATCGGTGGCCACCTCGATTTCCCCGGCAACGGGGTAAACGCAGGAGGTGACCACCCTGCTTCTCCCCCTTTCGACGACTTCCACGATGCAGAGGCGGCAGCGGGCTTCTCCGGCAAATGCGTCGTGGTGGCAAAGAGTGGGAATATAGATGTTGTTTCTCCTGGCCACGTCCAGGATAAACTCGCCGGGCTGCGCCTCGCAGTCGATGCCGTTAATGCGTATTTTCACCTTACCGCCCCTCTCCGCTTGGCAAGCGAAAGCTGTTATAAGGGCAGGCCCAGCTTGGCCCGCTTCCCTTTCATGTGCTCCACGATGAGCGCTGCCGCTTTCTTGGGATCCGCTTCCACGGCAAAGGCGGCTCCCACGACGTCATTGGCCCCCTGCGTCAGCAGCGCGGCCACGTTCTTGCTGCCCAGGACCGGCGGGACGGTGCCCAGCACGGTGAAGATGCCCGTGGCCACCACGTAGGCGCCGATGCTGACGGCCTTCTCGGACATCCACTCCGGTGCGGCCCCGGCGAGGGGCAGATCGCTGATGTCCACGCCCAGTGCATTGGCCGCCGCCGACGCCACCACCAGGATGCGGCTGATGTCCACGCAGGAGCCCATGTGCAGCACCGGCGGTATGCCCAGGGATTCGCAGAGCGAGCGCAGCCCCGGCCCGGCCTTGGCCGCCGCCTCGGGGAGCAGCAGGCCGGCCTTGGCGCTGGCAATGGCGGCGCAGCCGGTCTCCACCACCAGCACGTCTTCCTTGATCAGCTCCTCGGCCAGGGTGATGTGGCCGTAGTCCTGCTGGATCTTGGGATTGTTGCAGCCCACCACGGCGGCAATGCCCTTGATCGTGCCCGCCTTGATCGCCTCCAGCAGCGGTTCCAGGCTGCCGCCCAGGGCGGAAAGGATCGCTTCCACGCTGAACCCGGCGAAGAATTCCATCCGCTCCGCGGGGATGAAGACCTTATCCCGGTTTCGGTTGGGGTAGTTTTCAATGGCGATGCGCACGATCTCCCTGGCCGTCTCCAGGGCCTTCTCCTCGCTGAAGGGGACATGCAGGGCGCCAGGGAACTTGGCCTTGGGCGAGGTGGAGATGAACTTGGTATGGTAGCACTCCGCCAAGCTGGCCAGGGCCGGCATGATGCACTGCACGTCCACCACCATGGCCTCCACCGCCCCGGTGACGATGGCCAGCTCTTGCTGCAGGAAGTTGCCGGCGATGGGGACATCATGCCGCATGAGGATCTCGTTGCCGGTGCAGCACATGCCGGCCACGGTGATCCCCTTCGCCCCCTTGGAGCGGGCCAGCTCGATCAGCTCCGGCTCCCGCACCGCCTGGACGATCATCTCGGAGAGAGTGGGCTCGTGGCCGTGAACGATGATGTTCACCTCGTCTTCTTTCAGCACGCCCAGGTTGCTCACACCCTTGTGCGGCTTGGGGGTGCCAAAGAGAATGTCGGAGAGCTCGGTGGCCCACATGGAGCCGCCCCAGCCGTCGGAGAGGCCCGTGCGCAGTCCCTGGAGAATGATATTGACGTAGTCGGTATCCACCCCCATGTGGGTGCGGTGCATGGCCTCCACCACTTCCCGGTCGATGCCCCGGGGGGTGATATTGAGGGAATCCCAGAGAGCCTTACGCGGCGGCGGCACCCGCCTCATGAACTCAAAGGCGCCCTTTTCGCTGCCAAATTCGGCCATGGCCATGCGGGCGATGTCGGCGGCAATCTCCTTGCTGGAGCGGCCCTCGGTGGGTACGCCCAGTTCGCCGGCCAAGGCCATCAGCTTGGCCTCGTCTTTAATGGCATAATCGGACTTCTCTCCCGTGGCCGCGTGCAGCAGCGTCTCCACGATATCGCGGCCGTGGTCCGAGTGGGCGGCCGCCCCGGCGGCAATGGTGCGCAGGAGGTTGCGGGCGACGATGGTGTCGGCGTCGGCGCCGCAAATGCCCCTGTCGGGGCCGTTGCCGAAGGGGTCGATGCGGCAGGGCCCCATGTTGCAGTTGCGGCAGCATATGCCCAGTAAACCGAAGCCGCACTGGGGCTCCTGCTTTTTAAAGCGGTCCCAGGCCAGTTCCCGGCCCTCCTGGGCGGCCTTTTCGATGAGGGCCAGGGAAGCCGGGTCTATGCTTTTGTGAGCATGCTCCTTCTTACCCACGGTTTATCATCTCCTTTTTTTATTTCACGGTAATGGCATTGAACCGGCACAGTTCAATGCAGTTCCCACACTTCGTGCACCTGGACTGGTCGATGACATGCGGCTCCTTCGGCTCGCCGGATATGGCCTCCGCCGGGCAGTTCTTCCTGCAGAGGCCGCAGCCGGTGCAGGCCTCGCCGTCGATGACAAAGGTGGTCAGCGGGCGGCAGATGCCGGCGGGGCAGCGCTTCCTGTGAACATGCTCGTCGTATTCTTCGCGAAAATGCTTTATTGTGGAGAGAACGGGGTTGGGCGCAGTTTTGCCCAGGCCGCAGAGGGAGCATTCGCGGACCATGCCGCCGATCTCCTCCAGGAGCTCGATGTCCCCCGGGAGGCCGGCGCCGCTGCAGATGTCGTTCAGGATCTCGCGCATCCTCTTCAGCCCCTCGCGGCAGGGCGAGCACTTGCCGCAGGACTCCTCGGTGAGGAAGTCAATGTAGTAGCGGGCAGTGTCGACCATGCAGGTGCGCTCGTCCATGACGATCATGCCGCCGGAGCCCATCATGGAATCGGCCGCCGTCAGGGAGTCAAAGTCTACCTCCAGGTCGAGCATCTCCGCGGGGATGCAGCCCCCCGAGGGGCCGCCGGTCTGCACCGCCTTGAACTTCCTGTCGTTCAAGATGCCTCCGCCGATGTCAAAGATGAGCTCGCGCAGGGTAATCCCCATGGGCACCTCCACGAGACCCGTGTTCTTCACCTTGCCCACGAGGGAGAAGACCTTGGTGCCTTTGCTCTTGGCGGTGCCGATGCTGCTGAACCACTCCCCGCCCCGGAGAATGATGGGCGGTATGTTGGCCCAGGTCTCCACGTTGTTCAGGACGGTAGGTTGATCCCAGAGGCCCCGCTCCACGGAACGGATGTACTTGGCCCGCGGTTCGCCCACGCGGCCCTCAATGGAAGCCATGAGGGCGGTCGATTCGCCGCAGACAAAGGCGCCGCCGCCGCGGACCACTTCCAGGCTGAAGTCAAAGCCGCTGCCCAGGATGTTGCGGCCGAGGTAGCTGCGTGCCTCCGCCTGGCGGATGGCCTCGAGCATGGTTTTAACGGCCAGGGCATACTCGTCGCGGATATAGACAAAGCCCCGGTGCGCCTTGATGGCATAGGCTCCGATAACCATGCCTTCAATGACGCTGTGGGGGTCGCCTTCGATGATGCCCCGGTCCATGAAGGCCCCGGGGTCGCCTTCGTCGGCGTTGCAGATGACATACTTGGGGGAATTGTCCACGCGGGCGCACTGCCGCCACTTCAGCCCCGTGGGGAATCCCGCGCCGCCCCTTCCCCGGAGGCCGGATTTCTCCACCTCGGCTATGACCGTCTCGGGATCCATCTCGAAGAGGACCTTGGCCAGGGCGCGGTAGCCGTCGCGTTCCAGGTAATCGTCTATGTTGAGGGGGTTGATCTCGCCGGTATTGCGCAGGGCAATCTTCAACTGCTTCTTGTAGAAGCTGTTCTCGCCCTGCGATTTCACCCGCCGGCCGGTGAGGGCGTCGACAAGAAGGAGTCTCTCCACCACTTTCTGCTGCCGCACTGTTTGTTCAACGATTTCATCGAGGTCCGGCAGGCTGACGCGGCAGTAGGAGATGTCTTCCGGCAGGAAGCGAACCATGGGGCCCTGCTCGCAGAGGCCGTGGCAGCCGGTGCCCTTAATGACGGGCTCGACGGTCGCATCGAGGCCTGCTGCGGCGATCCTGCTGCGCAGCCCCTCCAGGATCTCCCTGCCGCCGACGGCAAGGCAGCCCGGGCCGCAGCAGACGAGGATTTTTCTTTTCGCCTGTTCACTCTTCATCGGCGCCGCCCCCATCCCCATACTTTTTCAGTATTTCCCTGACCTTGCCCGCCGTCAGGGAGCCGTAGTACTCATCGTTAATCACCATTACCGGGGCCAGGGCGCATGTCCCCAGGCACTTGACCGTCTCCAGGGAAAACCTGCCGTCGGCGGTGGTGCCGCCCGGCATAATTCCCAGCAGCTTTTCAATCTCCTCGAGGATCTGCATGGAGGACCTCACATGGCAGGCGGTCCCGTCGCAGACCTTGATGATGTACTTGCCTTTTTTCTCCAGGCTGAAAGCCTTGTAAAACGTGGCCAGGCTGTAGATTTTTCCGGAAGGAATTTGTAGGTAGGCGGCAATCTGGCGGATGGCTTCCTGGGAGAGGTAGTCGTACTTCCTTTGGAAATCCTGCATCATGGCCAGCGCAAAGCGCTGCTCGCGAGGATAGCGCTCTAAAATTGATTTTGCCTGCGCCGCAAAATCTTCGTCCTTATAGCTTTCCATGGGAACCTCCATAAAGCGTGCTTTATGGCCCTGGCGGCGCCGCTCATACGGCGGGCGGCTTATCCACCGCGCGGGCTTGGGCGATCTCGCCCACCCTGGCAGCCATCAGCTTCTGTCTCAGCTCCTCGCTATCCACCAGCGAGATGGCCTTGGTGGGGCAGGCCCGGATGCAGGCGCACTGGGAGGCGCTGATCTCCGCCGGCGAATCGACGCAGAGATCGCACTTCATCGCCTTCCCCTCGTCCCGCACCTGGATGGCGCCAAAGGGGCAGACCATGACGCAGCTCTTGCAGCCGAAGCACAGCCTCTTGTCCAGCCAGATCATGCCCTCCTCCCGGCTGATGGCGCCGGAGGGGCAGACCAGGGCGCAGGGCGCCTCCTCGCACTGGCGGCACTGGATGGGTGTCCTGATGCCCGCCGCCTCTACCACGCGGTTCCGCGGCTGTACGGGTAGGCCTGCCAGCACGGCGGCGAAGAGATCGGCCTTGGCGTGCTCCAGCCCGCAGGCAAGCTCGCAGCTTTTGCACCCCAGGCATTTGGCGGGGTCGGCGTAGACGAAATAATTTTCTTTTTGCCCGGGCACCTTTTATCCCTCCTTTTCCAGGAATGCTTGCAGATATCCATGCTTGCACTTTCATTGTAATACTTATTCAAAAATCAATATGTCAAATACACGACAAATTTTTAAAGAATGTACTTTTCGCATTTTAATACAATGCGGGCATTGTCACGGTTAAAAAAGTGGGACACTAGGGACGTACCTTTTTGTCCCACTTCACGGGTGGGTGTATGATGAGAAACGAGAAGTTAGAGGTGAGAAGTGAGAAGTTGAAAGGAAGAAAAACGCTGCAGGTCGCATGCCAGGGATTACCTTTGAGTCCTGGTTATTTACATGTCAACCTGGGCAAAGCGATGGATCTCCATGGATGATGTGCCAGTAAAACATTGGGGCCGCATTAAGGGCAGGTTATTGCTGGTCCAGCTTTTGCAGGGCTTCGCGGTCCTTGATGAGGATGGTTTTGCGGTCCAGCCGTTCAAGTATGCCCATGCGGCAGAGCTCGTTCACCAGGGTGGAGACCGTCTGGCGGGAGCACCCGATGATCGTGGCCATCTGGCTGAGGTCATGGCCCATCTCCACCCTTATGCCCTCGTCGCAGAAAACGCCCTTATCTTCAGCCTCCGCGAGCAGGTAGGTTATCAGCCTGTTCTTTGCTTCCATGAAAGCAAGATTAATGATGATGGTGAAGCAATTTTTCAGCAGATCTCCCAGGGCATTAACCAGGTAGCGGGTGTAGGTAGGGTGATCAACGAGAATGCGGCTAAAGATTTCCGTCCTGCAGATGAGCAGGGTGCAGTCTTCCAGCGCCTGCGCAAAAGCCCTGGTGTGCGTGGAATATACGTCGCCCACTTCAAGAATGGAAATGGTGAACTCCTTGTCGGCGAAGGCCAAGTAAATCCTTACCCGGCCCTCTTTAACAATGAAAACATAGTTATCCGCTTGCTTGGGAAGAAAGATGATCTCCTTTTTCTGGTAGCGCTTTTCGACAAATAAATGCAGTATTCCTTTGGCTTCCTCAGCTTGGAGAGCATCCAGCAGGCTGTCGTGAGCAATTCGCATCCTTCCTGCCACTTGCCTCACCCGAAGCTGTTTTGTGTGTTCAATTCCTTAATTCTTTCAGTTTTATTTCAATCCCTGCCTGGCTACTCTCTACCTAAAACTTCAGGGTTGACCACGTGCTCAGGCTTCTCCCCGCCCAGCACCTGGACAATGCTTAGCGCCGCCATTTCGGCCATCAAGCTGCGCGTGCTTGCACTGGCGCTGCCGGTGTGCGGGGCCAGGACCACGTTGTCCAGTTCGGCCAGGCCGGGAGTTAAATGCGGCTCCCTTTCGTACACATCCAGGGCTGCGCCGGCTATTTTTCTCGCTCTCAGATGCTCCACCAGGGCCTGCTCATCGATGTGGGCCCCCCGGGCGGTGTTGATCAGGTAGGCGGTGGGCTTCATCAGGTTAAGCCTTTCGCGGTTGATGAGATGATGCACTTCGGGGTAGTAGGGCAGGTGAAGGGTTAAAAAGTCGGCCTCCCTGATGACGTCATCCAGCGGCAGGTAGGTGGCTTTAAGCTCCTGCTCAGAGTGAAGAGGCAATCGCCTGCGCTGGTAGTACACAATGTTCATGCCGAAGCCCAGGGCGCGCCGGGCCACGGCCTGGCCGATGCGGCCCATGCCGATTATACCCAGGGTCTTGCCATGGAGATCTGCGCCCACGAGCAGGAGCGGAGCCCAGCCGTTGAATTTCCCCTCCCGGACATAGCGATCCCCTTCTACCACCCGCCTGGCCACGGCAAGGAGCAGGGCCCAGGTGAGGTCGGCGGTGGCCTCCGTGAGCACGCCGGGAGTATTGGTCACAACGATGCCGCGCTCGGTGCAGGCTTCAATGTCAATGTTGTCCACGCCCACCGCCATGTTGGCGACAATTTTTAACCTGGGGGCGCTTTCGATGACCTCGCGATCAACCTTGTCCACGAGCATGCAGAGAAGGGCGTCGGCTTCTTTTAACCCCTCCACCAGCTCCTGCCGTGTTACCGGCCTGGGGGCAGGGTTTACGATCAACTTGTGCTTTTCCAGAAGCTTCAGGCCGCTCTCCGGTATTTCCCTGGTAATAAATATGGTCGCCATGCTGATTGCTCCTTTGGCTTAAATTTTTTATAAAGCTGCAGGCAACGATTCAACCAACATGGGCAAGAATTGCACCTGGTACAAGTAAATTTCTATGGTATGCCTTTACTTTCCTTCCTGGAAAACCATAACTGCCGGGTAATGTTTAGAAGCCCTTAATCTACATTAAAAAAAGGAAACTTTTAAACAGCCCATTGTAATCGGATTGCCTCCCTTGGGTGAAGTGAAGCAGCTGGGACATGCACTTACTAACAAATAACGCGCTATGACTTTAAGGCTTGCATGAAGCGCATTACAGTGTCTCGGATTTAAAGCAGGGGGATATTTTAACAGCCCATGTTGAAGCAGATTGCTCCCCCTTTGCTAAGGGGGGCGGGGGGGATTTCAATCCCTTTTTCAAAAGGGGCCGGGGATTTCAATTTCTTCTCCCTGCGAATTAAAATCCCCCGCGAGAGGATTTCCCTTCCGGCTCCAGAAAATATTAATTGTATTCGGAAAAATCATAATGCTGTAAGGAGGGCGCCAGCATGAAAGTTGTCTTCCACGAAGACTTCAATACGGTTTACTCCCTTGACCCCGCTGCTTCCCCGGGCCGGATGGAAGCGGTGATAACAGTCCTCCAGGGAAAGGTGGAATTCGTCAAACCCGATCCGGCATCCGAGGAGGACATCCTCCGCCTTCACACGGAACAGCATCTTCAGTACGTGCGGCGTGAGGGTGTCTACCACATCGCCGCCCTGGCCGCCGGAGGCGCCATCAAGGCCGCCGAGATTGGCCTGACCGAGCCCTGCTTCGCCCTTATCCGCCCCCCGGGGCACCACGCCTCGGCGGACAGCTGCTGGGGCTTCTGCTACTTCAACAACATGGCCATCGCCCTGGAAAAATTGAAGCGCCAGGGCAAAATAAAAAAGGCCTTCATCCTGGATTTTGACCTGCATTTTGGCGACGGCAATGTCAACCTGCTGAGCGGCAAGGGTTATGTGACCATCCTCAATCCATCGGCCCGGAACCGCCGTGAATATCTTAACACCGTGGAGAGAGCCCTGGCGTCCACCGACGCCGACATGATTGCCGCTTCCGCCGGCTTCGACAACCATGAAGACGACTGGGGCGGTCTCTTGAAAAGCGAAGACTACACCCACATGGGGCGGCTGATGCGGGAGGCGGCGCGGCGAAACGGCGGCGGCTGCTTCGCCATCCTTGAAGGCGGCTACAATCACGGCGTTTTGGGCAAAAACGTGCTCGCTTTCATTGAAGGGCTGCGGGGATAAAGGCGATAAACAAAAAGCGCCTTGCGGCGGCTGATACATGAGAAAACAAGGCCGCGGAACGCTCTAAAAAAAATAGGAAAAGGAACCGGGCTCTATGAAACCGCGCAAGCAATCAACCCTGAAATTTTTCCAGCCGGCGGAACCGGAAGACATCTACGGGCTGCTGGAAGGCAGCGGCTCGCTGGAGGAGAGCTTTGGCCACTTTGCCCTGCAAAAAAAAAGCGGCGCCCTCTTCCTGGACAGGTTCGGCCCCGGGGAGATCATGGCGCTGATGAAAAAGGTGGGGCTGGTGGACCATCTCCATGCGCGGGGCTTTCACAGCCTCCAGGTGGAAATAATGCGGGACGAGGTCCAGCACCACCACCTGAAGGTCTACGACGGCAGCATAGACCCGGAAAACCTGCTCATCAACCTGCGTCTTTCCAGGTCCCGCTTTGTGCCGGATAAGCGCTTTTTCAGGGAAGGCGGGGAGAAGCCCGTTTTGGACATGGTCATGATCGAGTGGCTCTCCGCCGAGGACCCCTGCGCCGGCTTCACTCCCCAACGGCCCCAGCTTCCCGGCCAGCGTAAGCCCGGGTTGGGCAGCCTGCGCTACCTTCTTGAGATCATGTATATCACCGGCAGGATACTCATGGTTGACGGCTTCATGGACATCCCGGAGCATTTTCACGTCGCCGTGATGTACTCGCAGAAATTCAAGTTCTTCGATCCGCTCCAGGAGGCCGTTCTCCAGGCCATCCTGCGGGACCTGAAGGGGTGCTCCCTCGCCGATCTTTCCTGGGGCATGCTCACGCAAAGCATCATCGACCGCACCACGGGCCGTCCCGAGAACTACATTCCCTCCGAGCAGCTGTTTCCCATATCGGACCACCTCATCAAATACTTCCGCTCCAAGTACTACCGGGAAGCTTTCCTGCAAGCCTATGCCGGCAAAAAATACAGCCTCGATTACGCGGCCATGCTTGAGCGCAAGAACAAGCTTCTCCAGGACAAAAAGGCAGAAGATCTCTAAAATAGGCCGGGATGGATTTGTCCAGGTTCAGCGCCGGCAGGCAGCCTGCCCGCTGAGCCTTTTGCTTTTTAGCCCTTTCTTTAAGCCCCTCTAAAAATTACCCATCTTAGAAGCAGGAATTTTGCGAATTC